>CAJJDL010000282.1 GCA_905182935.1 uncultured Nitrospinaceae bacterium
AGCGAATTGAATTATGGGTTGATCAAGCTGTGAAAAATGGGGCAAAAATAAAAACCGGAGGTCACCGTGATGGTACTTATTATCCACCTACAATTCTTACAGAAGTTGACTCAAAACTTCCTGTAGCATGCAATGAAGCTTTTGGTCCAATCCTTATTGTTAATTCGTACACTAATTTTAATGATGCACTTAAAGAAGTAAATAATACAGACTTTGGACTCCAAGCTGGTATATTTACTAATCAAATGGACAAAATATTAAAGGCATTTAATGAGTTGGATGTAGGAGGTGTTATAATTAATGATGTCCCTACCTTCCGAGTCGATAACATGCCATATGGTGGGGTAAAAGATTCTGGATTTGGAAGAGAAGGTATTAAATATAGCATGCAAGAAATGACCGAAATAAAACTACTTGTATATAATCACCTAATTGAAAATTGAAAATATATTATGGCCGATAATCAAAATTTTATAGATAATGGTAATGATACTATAACCGACTTAACCATGAAGTTAATTTGGAAAAAAAAAGACTCATTTCAAGATACGAAAAAATGGCAAAACTGGTTTAAATGTCAAGATTATACCGAAATAACAAACATACAACGGTTTGCCGGATCCGAGGACTGGCGTTACCCTAATGAAGCTGAGGCATGGAGTCTATTTAATCTCGACTACAAAAATACGGACAAGTACGGAGATGAAATCTACCTGCACGAAATATTTGAGCCAGGGGCAGGTGGAACCACATGGACAATTGATGTGAAAGATTCTTCAGCCCTAGTTGTTCAATACGAAGATGGAGTTAAAGTCTGGCCATCTAAGTACGCGAACATGAACATGTGTGTAAGGTTAGTAAGAACCCTTATATAAGTTAATGAGTATCCGTTGGAGAAGATAAAGAAGATACTACACGTATTTTGGGTTGATTAGACCCAATATAAGAAAACCAAGGCTGAACAATAAATCTGGCACCCGTCCTCTCTGACTCAAAGCTTTTAAAGTTACGCGAATGATTTCGTTTAGCCATTAGTTCAACTCTTAAGATTTCACCTTCAGGAATTTTAAATTCTTTATCTGCACTTTTCATCAAATTTATCCTAACAGAGCCATTACCTCCCTTTTCTATTAAAGTATTCCCTTCGGCTAGTGAAATTTTTCTTCCACCCTCAATAAATATTTTCCAAAAATATTGGGTATCAAATCCACGAATATGTGCAGTAGTAAGTGCAGAATCAATAAACTGGATAAAGCTAACTCCATCCTCTTTATAAAAATAAAGATTCGATGGAGACCACTTTGAAATATTTTTCTCAAAAGTATCACGTGCGTGACGAAAACATCTAGGATCTTTTAAAAATTCTTTAACGGAAATACGACGAGATCGAATTAAATTTTTTCTAAGTTCAAGGCTTTCGGGCTGCATTAAGAAACATGAAGCAAGACCTAAAATTTTATCTTTTTGAGGCGAAACAGACATCGTTCCTAGAGATCCCTTAATACGACTAATAATTTCCTTCTCCAATTCAGGAAAATACACCCTGCTTAATTCAATTAGAATATTACGAACATCCTCCCACAGACCGTTATTTAATGCATTATCCAAATCAGAAATCACCTTTTCTTCAAAACCTTTCACATTGTTATCCTGTAAAAAATATTCCTTATCATTAAAAACATTTTTTTTAAGAAATTTATACCTCGCAGGGTGTGTGTAGCGAAAATATGGATAATTAATATAGGCCGTAACAGAGTTTGCAAAATCTTCTTGTGGGTTCTGTCTAGAATAAGTGGAAAGATTTCGCGTAGCAGTCGGAGCATAATTATTCACATCGGGATCATTAATCAGAGCATACAACGAATCACTATCTTGCCGTCCATCCAAAGCATAAATATGTAACACTTTGAATTTTGTCAAAGCAATCCATTCGTCAGAAAAACTCAGAAAATCTTTTGAAAAATCAAAAGCATGAGCCATTTCATGCTGTATTATATTAATTAGATCAACCCGATCTTCATGAAATAAGGGATTGTAAAACTCAACCCGCAATTCCTGCTTTTCAACAAAAACTTTATAAGAACTAGACAGATTTTCATAAATAGTCGAAAATGATGGTAATGTTGCCGCAGGAATATCATCACCAGATGCATTCTCTGCATTCAACATAATTTTCTCGAGTCGGTACAGCCTTTTTAAGATAGGAATATTATAAAATTCAGATGGGAGTTTTTCAAAAGCGGCATGAATCATATCTATCTCAACCGGCGACCAGTTTCGACCCAAATCAATTAATTCATAACCAAAGGAATTTTTAAACTTAGATTTTTTTGCGGTTACTTTTTCACCATAATTCCCCCTATACTCATAATAAGGACGTTTAGACGAGTCGGTTCCCTGCGCATAACTGTCTCCTAGACAAAAAAGCATAAAAAATAAAGAAAAATAGAGAAATCTGCCGGCTGATATCATAAAAGGCCTCATCATTTATAAATATTATCTATTGAGAATAACAGATGATAAATTTGAATGCGATAAAACCAATATTAATTCTTATTCATTGAATAATCTTAATAAATGAAAATATTTATAAATATGTGAAATAATGGTACTTTAAATCATTATAATCATCCAATAATTTCGTTTTAACCCTAAATAATTAAGGAGATATTTTTATGGCGCAGTTGCCGGGAGCAGATGTAAAATTAATTAGACTAAATCCAGAGTGGAGTGTTGAAAAGGCTGGATCTACAGATTTAGAGCAAAATCTTTCTATAAACGATTTTAGTGGTAAACGACTTATCATTACCCTTCCAGGTGCTGGTGGATTTTGTAATCAGGAGTTCGACCAAGTTAAAGATAATATGGATAAATTCAAAGCAGCTGGTGCGGATGAAGTAATCGTGATAGTGGGAACAGATATTTTAAGCAACGCTGGTAGGGGACTACCAAACCTATTCCAAGATACCGACTTAGAATTCGCTAAAGCAAATAACCTGAAGTTAGACGGAGTTCGTAGCCGTTATCTAAATAGAGCAGTAATCGCTGTTGATTCGGATGGCAATGAAGTAGCACGCGAAGATGCTGATCTCTTAGGTTGCCGAACGGTTGATGCATTGGTTGGTGTAGCCCAAAAAGCATTTGGCTAATTTTTAAAAAAACTTAAAATCCTCCCTTTTAATTCTAAGGGGAGGATAGTTCCATTTAATCCAAAATTTTTAAGACACTAGCCTACTTTGTGCCAAGGGTTAAATTTCGCCTTCATCAATAATTTTAAGGGCAGACTCCAGTTCGGCGATAATTTCATTTCTTTTATCTAAAAATGACTCTCGATCAAACCCTAGAGATAGTTGGGTATTTTTTTTTCCACTAGACTTTAATTTATTTTTCGCACCCGCAATAGTATAACGCTCTAGGTAAAGCAACTGTTGAATTTTAATTACTAATTCAACATCTTTTTTTTCATAAAAACGTTGACCAGATTTAGTTTTATTTGGTTGAAGAGCATCAAATTCATCCTCCCAATAGCGAAGAACATGCTGCTCCACTCCCGCTATTTTGGCAACTTCTCCAATTTTAAAAAATATTTTATCAGGTATCTTTGGATTCATGCATCAATCGATTAGTGGATACTAATAGGTTTCGACTTGGCTTAAAAGTTAATACCCTTCTAGAGCTAATAAGAATAGGTTTTCCATTACGTGGGTCTCTTGCATTTCTTTCCTTTTTATTCTTTAAATGAAAACCAGCAAAACCAGAAATACAAACATCCTCTCCTTTACCAAGCACTAATTTTATTTCTTTAAAAAGGATTTCAACAGCTGCCACAGCTTCTTGTCGAGTAAAGCCAACTTTTTTATATACCCTATCAACTAAGTCAGCCTTAACAACTGCTTCATGTAGTTCAGTATTTTTCAAACTAAAACCATTTAAAAATAATTAAATTTTCGTTCATAAAGTTATAAACATCAATCTTTTATCTTGATCAGGACATTAAGAATTGTTGTTAAAATTAATTATCTAAACTTTCGAACATTTCACGTCTCAACTTAATAGTAACTAAGGTCAATCCTTTTTAGTCTTTCCCGTAAAATTTAATTTAATAGGTGTTCCAGAAAACCCAAAAGATTTTCTAATACTATTAAGCAAATACCGCTTATAAGAAAAGTGAACCCCCTGTGGATAGTTAATAAAACATTTTATACTAGGCGGTCTACTTCTTATTTGGGTTGTGTATTTGATCTTCACATAATTACCGCGGTAATTTGGTAATGGGTTTCTTTCTATTGCCTTTTCAATACAATCGTTGAGTCTTCCTGTTGAGATTTTCTTCCTATATTCTTCATAAACTAACTCTACCTCAGGTAATAAACTATCCAAATTATATTGGGTCATTGCAGATAAAAAAATAATCGGGGCAAAGTCTAAAAACTTACATTTATCTTTTATTTGTTCCTCAACCAATTTTTTAGTAACATCAAGAGGCTTAGCTAAATCCCATTTATTAACTACAATGATACATCCCCTTCCTCTTTCATAAGCGTAACCGGCAATGGTAGCATCCTGATCTGTAATGCCTTCACTTACATCAATAATTATGACTGCTATATCACAACGATCCAACGCTTTTAAAGACATAATCACGCTAAACTTATCCAATACCTTATGAGTTTTTCCTTTTCGTTTGATACCAGCTGTATCAATTAATAAAAACTCTTTATCATTTACACTAAGACGTGTATCGATCGCATCTCTTGTCGTTCCAGGTATATCCGAGACAATACAACGAGCTGAATTTAGTAAGCTGTTAACTAATGATGACTTTCCAACATTAGGACGTCCTACAATAGCCACACGTACAATATTTTCTGGGAGTAGTGGTTCTTTTATCTCAGGGAGTAAAACTACCAATTCATCAAGCATGTCAGCGATACCATGCCCATGTTCTGCCGAAACCGGATAAATGCGATCAATGCCTATTGCAGAAAAATCTAAAAGCTCTTGTTCATGCTTAACTTCATCCACTTTATTAACAAGAAAAAAAAATGGCTTCCCTGATTTTCTTAATCTATCTACTATTTTCATGTCCTCTGACATGAGGCCTAAATTTTTATCAGCAACAAAAATCAAAACATCCGCTTCCTCTTGAGCGAATAATGCCTGAGTAACTACCTGATTTTCTATTTCATTTATACCATCAACGTCAATCCCTCCAGTATCAACAACAGTAAAAGAATGACCCAACCAATCAGACTGACCATACATGCGGTCACGGGTTACCCCTGGAGTATTATTTACAATTGCTTTACGTTTCTGGATAAGTCTATTGAACAGCGTAGATTTTCCAACATTAGCTCGGCCGATAATAGCAATGAGGGGCAATGCAGACATAATTTTAATCCTTCTAAATCATCGGATCATTACTATGAATAAACTTAGAAATTCCTTTAGCGATGAAGGAAGCAAGGTTATCCAGATAAGCACTTTGTTTTAAACGGCGTTCTTCTTTTGAATTTGTAACAAACCCTACTTCAACAAGAACGCTGGCCATATTTGTATCATGCAAAACAAAAAAAGGTCCCTCTTTAACTCCCAAGTCTTTGACTCCAGAATATTTTTTTCTCATCGAATGAACTAACTCATGTTGAATATTACTAGCTAACCGTGATGAATTATTAATTTTAGTGGTACTTATCATGCTAGCAAGAATCTCCTGAGTTTGATCGTCATTAACCGATCTAACTAACTTTCCATTTTCGCGGGCAGCCGTCGCTTTAGCTTCTTCACTGTGACCCGAGCCAAGGTAATAAGTTTCGATGCCATGAGCTCCTCTTCGTGGTGCTGCGTTAGCATGGATTGAAACAAAAACATCACCATTATTATCATTCGCTATTTCACCACGACCCGGAAGCGAAATAAAGGTGTCGTTTTTTCTAGTAAGGATAACTCGGTATTTGTAGCGGGATTGTAAAATTTTTTTCAAACGCAACGCAATGGCAAGGTTCACTTCCTTCTCTTTCAGACCATTATGACCTTTAGCCCCATAATCTTTTCCTCCGTGACCTGCATCAACTACAATCAGGGGAGATTTTTTAATACTCACTGGTGAAGAGCGTTTGGCAGATGCTTTAACTATTTTTTTCCTAATCGTTACTTTATTTTTAACTTTTTTACTAACTTTAATAATAGTAGGTGTCGTAGAAATTTTGGATTTAGAAGCAACCTCTGATACTGGAAGGTTTTTATTACTTAATTCTACAATGAGCTTAGAACCATCTGGCCATACACCTATTTTCAGGTTGCTTGTTTTAGATAAATCAAACACCAAGCGAGTGTTTTTTTCATCAAACTCGCTTAAACGCAGACCCTTTAAAAAAGGGCTTCCTATTTTTATATTTTTGGCGACATTTCTACCTATCTGAGTATCTTTAAAATTAAAATATACGCGTTCGGGATTAGATAGACGTCTTTGAGTAAAGCTAACAGCATTACTAATATGAACAACCACTTTTACTGAATCTACTCCAACAGTATAATTAATTTTATTAAGAGTTAATTTTTTATCATTGTTTAGATTTGATCCTATTTGTCGAGGCGCTATATACTTTACTTTTTTGGTAATAGTAATTTGACATTTGCCATTCGACCCTTGGCTTTTGCTGCGATATCTCCATCAGGAACTACATTTACGAGAGTCTCGAATGAATTGATTGCAGCACTATATTTTTTTTGACTAAAAAATATTTCTCCCTGTCGGTAAAGGGCGTCATCCGTTAATTCAGCCTGTTTAAATTCTTTTACTGTTTTTTGATAGAATTCTATAGCTGCATCAAGATCCCTTTCACGCCTGGAAATAGCATAAAGTTTTTCGTATAAATCCCCGACTGTAAATGCAGCTTTATAGGCCTCTCTACTAGGAAAATGCTTCTTATAAATTAATTTGAATTGTTGAATTACTGGAATCCATTTATCCCTTATCTGCATT
>CAJJDL010000283.1 GCA_905182935.1 uncultured Nitrospinaceae bacterium
TTAAAGTGCTAGGGGCTAGCTTTATACATGAGCTCTCTATTTCAGATAGCGATGTAAGGTTTCGAGACTATTATAATACTTCCGAAGCCCATCCAATTACGCTATCAATAAACCATATAAACTTGAATATTGATAAACGATTTTTTAAAAATATATTTTCTTTTAATCTGGTCGGAGAAATTCCAAATGAATTTCAGGCTGCAACCTTTGAGGTGTCCGGGGCTGTGGATAATATTCAGGATGAAATGGGTGATCAAACAATTCCTATACAAGGGAAAATTAGAGTACATCAGTTTAATATGGCTGAGATAAAACCCTACCTAGCCAATTTTTTTTCAGTAGTACCCAATGACATACATTTATCACTGGAATCAGATTTTTCAGGAAACCTAGGTAGTGGTTTGCGTTCAAAGGGACAATTAAAATACTTAAAAGCCAGAGTGGGAAATAAACCTACTTTGAGGAGTCTAGACAATCAAAACTCTGGAGAAGTAGACTACAGCTTAACTTTAAATAATCATTCAATTGAAATAGAAGATTTTAAAATTCGGTCAGGTTTAAATAAGGTTTCAGGAAATGGAACGTTGACTGGTTTTAAATTAAAAGATCCAGAAATATCTTTCTTGGTTAAAACGAACGAATTTAAAATAAGAGACACTCGTAACAATTTTCTTTTAGGTTTGTTGCCGGAGTCATTTCACAAAAAAATCAATGGAGCTATTGGTAATGGTACCTTAGAAGTAAAGTATTTAAAGTACGATGGTTTACTTAAGCAATTGCAAAGCTTGGATTTGAAGGAAAATAATAATCCCCTTGCTGCAAAAATAGCCTTCAAAAATACAGACTGGAATTTTTCTTCTCCACAACTTAAAAAAGTAACAGGGTTTTTTGAGTACAAGAATAATGACGGGTATATTGAAATTAAAGAAGCAAGGTATGAAGGTTTACCTATAGATAATATTCGAGGAACCATAAAGAATGTAATGAATAACCCGTTAGTTAATCTTTCTATCGAAAGCGAACTTGATCTGGGGAGATTAAACCATGCTTTAAAAAAATCTATTGCTGGGAAGTCATTTGAAAATATTCTTGATGACTATCAGAAGGTTACCGGAAAAGGTTTGCTGAAAGGAAAACTAACCGGACCTCTTAAAGAGGTAGAAAAACTTTCTATAATGGCTGTTATTTCTACAAAAAATACTTCTTTTTATGATGCCTATCTACAGTCACAGATTAAAAACTTTAAGGGAGAAATTCATTTTAATCATGTCTCAGCAGAAAACCAAAAAAAATCTAAGTCACCGGTACCTATAGTAGAAGGTAGAAATCTATCAGGGGAATTTGGCAATAGCGGGTTTTCCAACATGCAGGGAAAAATTTTACGTAAAGGAGAAAATATTGTTCAGGAAATGAAAGCGGTATATCGGTTAAACGCAACTGAACTATCAAAGATAGTTTCTGATATTGATTTTTCTGGTCCAGAGTTCACACTTTTTAAAGAAGCCAAATTTAATCAAGGTGATGTGGAAGTGCAATACCGAAGCTTAATGGATTTAGATAAGCCTAAGGAGAAAAAATCATGGGGTAAAATTAAATTAACGGATATTACGATACAACATCCATCAGGATTTCAGCCATTAGTGAATTTGACTGGAAGAATATCATTTGGTGATGAACACATTGATATTGATAAAATTCAAGGGTGGTACGGTGACTCACCAATAATGTTAAGTGGACAATTGACTCCAAAGTCAAAGTCACTTATTGATTTTGATATTAGTTTAAAATCAAATGACTGGACCCGGAATAATTTTAAGAATATTCCGCATCTCCAGAGCCTAAAATTTGTAGGTTCACTAAATTCTGATATTAGGCTTAAAGGGAATAGGGATTCATTTACATTTAAAAGTGAAATAGACTTAACGCAGGCAGCCTATAAATTTCAGGATGTTATTCATAAACAAGAAAATAACTCAAATAAGATTGAACTAGATGGGACATATTCGAAAAATAAAGGAATCACGTTAGACCAATTTAAGTTTATTCTAGATAGTAATAGTTTTACGGGGACAGGAAATATAAAAAATTTATCTGACCCAAAATATTTAATAAAATTTAATGGAATTGGATTTGAATCTAATACGATAGGACCTTTGATGGATATATTTTCTAATAACGTGGGTGGAAAGATAGACTTTAATGTTTTAGGAGAAGGCAACCTAAATAAATTAGAAGATTCAGTTTTTAAAGGGTCGGTTATTTTAAAGGACCTTATTTTTAAATGGGAGGATAGGAAAAACCCATTAACGCTAAGTGCTAATGTTCGAATTTCAGGAGATACCTATGATCTGAGTTCAGGACGAATGGAATCAGGGCGCTCCAAAATTTTATTCCGTGGAAAATATAAAAATGAGAAGCAGCCAGAATTATTATTAAAATTAACTGGGAAAACCTTGATTCTTGATGAGTTTATTTCTAATAAAAAAGGTGAAGGTGAGACAAATTTAAAGGATTTATTCGAACAATCACATCTTCTCTCTAAGGGAAAAAGCA
>CAJJDL010000284.1 GCA_905182935.1 uncultured Nitrospinaceae bacterium
TATGCTCAAAAGAAAAAAGAACTATTAAAATAATATTACTAAATCAATAGAGCACCAATACCTTATAAGTAAACAACGTAAAAAATGGTCTCCCTATTCTTGGACATTACACCTCCGATTGATTTTCTATATCAAAACAACAAAATCAACGTTTTCGAAGCAGGGACACGCCATCTCTTATTGTGAGCATGACTTTTTCCACACGATGATCATCCATAACCCTTTGGTTAAAATTATGGATCGCATGGTCGGATGCTTCTTTTGGATTCAACACCCTTCCACTCCATAAAACATTATCAACTACAATCAAACCGCCAGACCTTATAATCGGGAGTAGTATTTCATAATAATTTATATAGTTTTCTTTATCAGCATCAATAAAAGCCATGTCAAAGGAACCTGAAATTGCCCCCAAAGTTTCTAGAGCAGGACCTTCTTTTAAAAAAACCTTCTTTCCGTGAGGGCTTTTATTAAAAAATTGTTTAGCAAATTTAATTGCCACAGGATCCTCCTCACAGGTAATAATATAACCATCCTCTGGAAGAGCTTCGGCCATAGAAATCGCACTATACCCGCCAAATGTACCTATCTCAATGATGCGCCTCGCTCCCACAAGTTGCGCCAGCATCTTGAGTAGTCGGCCTTCAATACGACCGGTAAGCATCTGTGGGATTTCAAGTTGATCGTAAGTTTCCAACTCCAATTGCCAAAGTAGATCATCCTCGATTTCTGTATGATCATAAGCGTAATTCTCTATGTCCTTATTAACAAAATCCATATATATCTCCTCTTAAAAAGACATTCAATAGGCGACGACTTTATCATCTTGTATTCTCCAAGCATACCAAGTAGCCACAGTTTCAAGTGGGTTCCATTTTCTACCAAGGGTTCGCATACGCTTTACTGTTGGAAGTTTGCGCATTCGATAAATTTTTTTTAATGCCAACTGCAGTCCTAAGTCACCAAGAGGCAAAACATCTGCTCGATTGAGTGAAAATATAAGGAACATTTCAGCAGTCCACCGCCCGACTCCATGCACTGCTGTCAATTGCTGAATCACTTCTTCATTACACATATAGTGTAGGCGCTGTGGACGAATTAATTTTTCATGAAAATGAACACTCAGATCCTTCAGATATGATACCTTTTGTCTTGATAAACCAACTCCCCGCAATTTAACCTCTGACAGGTTTATTACCTCTTGAGGAGTTGGAGAACCACTGCTAAACAATTCACAAAAGCGAGTTGTAATCGCATCTGCCGCAGCAACCGAAATCTGTTGAGCAAGAATCGCTTTACATAAAACCGCATAATAGTTTCTATTGCGCTTAAGTTTTATTGGACCGGTTCGGCGAATCACTTGAGCCATTACCGTATCGTGTTCGTCAAAGTGAAGGAGAATCTTTTTTCGACCTGGAATAATGCGGTTTTTTATACTCATGATCTAATCTAAAAATTTAGTTGACTTGCAAGGCCCTTAAACATTTACGTTGTGGTGAACTTTTAATCACCTCTACAGCTTCATCACTAATGTGATTGCCATACAAATCAAGGGTAATTAGTTTAGGAAATAATTCAGTATCCGCAAGCAAATGAGCAGATTGATCATCTAGACTATTCTGCGACAAAGATAAAGCTGTAAGGTTAGGCCATAACTTACCACCGCACAAAGCCGCCAACCCATCGTTTCCTAATTGCGTCCGACCTAGATATAGCTCCTTTACATTTTCAAAAGCAATTGAACTTGCCAGAGCTTTTGCGCCATCCAGTCCAAGCGGGTTTCGTTTAAGGTAGAGGAATTCAAGGGAATTCATAAGCTGGGATTGTCCTAAGTCATTAATTCCATTAGGACCTAAAGAATTAGTTTGCAGAAACAAGCGTGTTAAATTAATTAAATTTTTAGAATTAGCCAGTGTAGAAGCAGCCCTATCCGTGAGTTTATTACCTGCCAATGAAAGCACTTGAAGTCGGTTCAACCCTTCTGTACGGGATAAAATCTCTACCCCATGATTGCCAAAGTCATTTTTATCTAGCCAAAGTTCCCTCACATTTTTAAGCCGTGAATATTCCATTAGATCTTCTAATTCTTCAATATTTATATCTTTTTCATCAAGTTGCAGCTTGAATTGAGGCTCTGCTTCATCTCCCACTCGAGAATAGTTTTCCATTTCACCCCCCTCCAAAGGGTTTTCATTATCTACTTCAAGGGAAAGTAAAAACATACTGTTATCGACAAGGCTTTGAAATAAAGGACTCATGTTTTTCAGATCCAACCTTTTTTTTTGAAATGTCCGATGATCATCAATGATATCTCACGTGGCTTAAGATAGGTGGTTTCAAAAATACAATCTGCGGCTGCATTATATTTAGATAAGCGCTCGTTAAAAGTTTGGCGATGCTCTTCTTCAAAACTAAGCCCTTCTTTAAGTGGAGGGCGTTTCGAATCCAAGCTTATACGCTGCATAATTTTTTCTAAGCTCGAAGTTAAAAGAACAATCTTGCTATTTTTCTTCAGGTCCACAATATTACGCTCGTCGATTATCACCCCACCTCCGCAGTCGATAACTGAATTTCGAGCTTCAAATGAAACTCTTTTAACTACCTCTCGCTCTACTTCGCGAAACTTACTCCAACCGTTTTGTTCAACAATTTCAGAGATAGACTTGCCAACTTGACGAATGACTTCTTCATCAAAGCTATAACGATGACAATGAAGCGTATCAGCCAAGATTCTAGATATCACAGACTTACCTGTTCCTCGATAACCTATTAAAACAATATTCATAGAATTAGTCTACCCTGTCAAACCAATCAAAAATAATAATTTTTATTTTTTACTCAGCTATACACAATAACAACAATAAAGATTGAGAGGCTTGACTAACTTGCATTATCAATAAGTCTTATTTTTTGTAGCACTGTCTGAAACCAATTATAAATTGTAAGTATGCTATAATTTAGTACTATTCTTGTTTAAGCGTTAAATAAGTTCTCAAGAAGCTAACCTTTGAGTAGAGGGTTTCACTGTGAATAAAAAAAATCTAGTAGCTACTTTAATACTTATTTCTATGGTTTTCATTACTTTTGCATGGGCCGATGACGATCCAGAAACAGCTAAATTGAAAGCTCTTTGCAAAGAAGGTAATTCTACCAACATTAAATCGACTGATTCCTCCTATGCATGCTTTAAATTGGGCGAAAAATATCGGGTTATTTATCAAGATAATAAAATCGCTTTGGAATTCTACAAAAAAGCCTGTGATGGCGACTATATGACTGCGTGCACAAATGGTGGCAATCTTCAATATTTAAAAGGTACTCAGCATGGACCTGCTTGGAAAGCAGCTAAAAAAATGTACCAAAAGTCCTGTGACGCTGGTGAGGATCCTGCCTGCTTTAATTTAGGATCAATCAATTACAGAGAAGGAAGACAAAAAAAAGCGATTAAATTTTATAGTCAAGCATGTAAAATGGGCAACAAGCCAGGATGCGCTAAGGAAATAAGACTGAAACGATAAAATGTCTAAAAAACTCAAAAACTGGGAAGAGCTATGTAATGATGGAGAACAATATGGAGATATCAAAAGTGATCTTACGCCGGAACAGAAAATAATCTTTGAAAGTATAAAGGACCAAAAGGTTCTTAAACTTCAAGACGCCTATTTATTTATTAAAAGGGAAGAGGTAACAAGGGAACATGGTATACGCCTTGCCACTATAATCTCAGATTTTAAGCTATTAAACTCTATACGCACTATTATAGTAACCCACAATAACTTGGGCCCTGAAGGGATTAAGATTCTTGCAGCGTCAAGTTCTCTCCCAAAAGTAGATTACCTGCATTTAGGTTCTAACAATCTTGGAGATGATGGAGTTGAAACAATAGCTGCCTGCGACCTCTTTTCAGAGATCACAACCCTCAATCTAGAAAACAATGGAATTACTGAACGAGGAGCTAAGGCCTTGGCAACATCTCCTGTACTAACTAAGTTGACATCCCTTAACTTAGTTGACAATCGAGTCCGTGACCAAGGTGCGTTCGCCATAGCAAATTCCGACAACTTGTCAGGCCTAATCTACCTGCACCTTGGAGGTAATCAGATAAAATCTGAGGATGCTAAAAAAGCCCTTCGCGAATCTAAAAAATTAACACACCTCGAAAAACTCAAGGTTTTCTAAAGAAGTAATACTCGGTAATTCTTTAAATTAAAACAGAAACTATTACCATCAATTGGCAATATCTCTTTTGCTATTTTCGCTCTAACTTAATTTTCTAACAAGGTGGGGTTATACCTCAGGATTGACCAAGTCAGGGTTATCTGGGCGTAACAGTTCGGGTCTAGAATAGTTAACTAAATCCGGAGTGGTCTCCACTCCTTCCTGAAGCACGAGTGTCTTTAATTGCGTCAGGGTTTTAGTTTGATGAATTGCCTCGGCTCCTTTTGGGCTAAATGAGTTTCTTCCTATGTAAAGATGCGTTAGCCCACACAAATGAGTCGAACATCCAATAGCTTCAGCACCCTCATCTCCAATCATATTCTGTGACAGGTTAAGAACTTTTAAATTTTTCAAGTTAGCAGTATCAGCGATAACTTTTGCTCCTTGGTCACCAAGTTTATTTGCAACAAGACTTAATTCCTCAAGGTTTTTGGAAATTTTACCTTTGAGCAATAGGGTAATCCCCTCAGCATCTATATAACTACGCTCTAGGTCAATTTTTTTCAATCGAGGTAAAGTTTCAGAGGAGCCTAAGGCCTCCGCAGTTTTATTTCCAGCTTCCATCCAACCTATATCAAGTGACTCTAGTTGAGAGAAATTTGACGACTTAACAAGGTCTACTAAGGAATCATCTGTTAGTTTATTGTCTGACAAAATTAGGGTTTTAATACTCCCAAGAGTAGCACTTAAAGAAGCAGCCCATTCTTTAACACCCTTATCAGTTATGAAGTTAATCCCAAGCTTTAATTCCTCAAGATTCGACAACTGATTTGATTCACTTAAAATTTTTAACGCCTCATCACCAATTTGATTATCTCCTAAATCTAATACTCTCACCTGATTTACCTGTTTAGATCCAGCTAGAAGAGTAATTTCATCGGTAGAATAGTATTTACCTGCTAATTTTAAGATAGTCGAATTAGATTCTAACCCATTGGAGATAGCTTGTTCGACCTTTGGAGACAATTCTTCTAAAGTTGGTTTACTATCATCATATTCTGCGCCTCCTCCTCTAATAATACCCATATAAAATACTCCTAATCATTAAAACGTCTCTGAGATACCGACACCAATGCTCTATTTAAAATTAAACTTATAAAAAAACCTATCCAGCCTTTATTAACGCATAAAACCTAAAATTATTTTAAACAGAGGTTTAAATATAATCATATTATGAATATCTTTGTATTACTACCCTTGGTTTCTTCGATGTATAATTCTCAAACCTTCAAGAGTTAAAAAAGGATCAATGATATCTATGGTTTTTGTTTTAGAAGCAATTAAATCAACTATACCGCCGGTACCAATCACCTGTGTTTTTTGTTGTAGCTCCTCTTGAATTCTTAACACCATGCCATCAATCATACCAACAAACCCATAGACCGTACCCGAATGAATACTTTCAATCGTAGACTTACCTATAACATACTCAGGTTCTGCCATATCTACACGAGGCAGCATAGCAGCACTTTTAAACAGAGCTTCTAAAGATAATTGGACTCCCGGAGAAATAGCTCCACCCAAATACTCTCCTTTTTGAGAAACAACATCAAATGTTGTTGCTGTACCAAAATCAACTATAATTAAAGGTCCTCCATACTTTTCATAAGCAGCCACAGAATTGACAATTCTATCAGCACCGACTTCAGCCGGATTTTTATAAAGTATAGACATTCCTGTTTTAATTCCCGGGCCAACAATAAGAGGGTCGCAGGAAAAGTATTTATTACTCATTTCCTTTAAAACAGGAACCAATGGTGGTACAACACAGGCTATAATGATTTCGTCAATCGTTTCAGTATCAACATTATTAAATTGGATAAACTCTTTAATTAGCACCCAGTATTCGTCTGAAGTACGATTCCATTCAGTTCGAATACGCCAGTGAGTTAAAAGATTTTTGCCAGTAAATAAACCTATGACATTATTTGAGTTACCAAT
>CAJJDL010000285.1 GCA_905182935.1 uncultured Nitrospinaceae bacterium
AACGCGAATTGGGTAGAAGTATTAAACGGTTTGTCCGCTGGTGAGGAGTATGCATTGAAAAATAGTTTTATCATTAAAGCTGAAATAGAAAAATCAGGGGCTATCCATTCACATTAGACACATCTAAATTATGTTCAGTAAATTAATACAGTTCTCCATCAAGCAAAGATTATTAGTCATTGCATCTAGTGTCTTTATGGGCATTTGGGGAGCTTACAATTTCTTAATCCTTCCTATTGATGCAGTACCGGATATCACTAATGTTCAGGTGCAAATTAATACAGAGGCCCCGGGCTTCACTCCTCTTGAAGTTGAACAGCGCATAACATTCCCTGTAGAAACAGTCATTGCTGGATTACCGAAGTTAAAAAATACTCGTTCGCTATCACGGTATGGACTATCTCAAGTCACCGCTATTTTTGAGGATGGAACAGATATCTATTTCGCAAGACAATTGATCAACTCACGTCTACAAGGAATTAAAGAAATTTTACCTAAAAATACAGAATCCATTATTGGCCCTATCGCAACGGGACTTGGCGAGATTTTCATGTGGTCTGTCGAGCGACAAAACCATTCTTCTAGCAAAGATCAGGAACCTTCTTCTTTGATGGAACTGAGAGAAATTCAAGATTGGATCATACGGCCACAGTTATTCAATGTTCCTGGTGTCACAGAAGTTAATAGTGTCGGCGGCTATATAAGACAATATCAAGTTGCTCCTGACCCCGGGAAAATGATCGCCTTTGGGATTAACTTTCGCGATCTAATGGAAGCTTTAAGCAAAAATAATTCAAATATCGGCGCTGGATACATCGAGCAGCGAGGTGAACAATATTTAATTAGGTCCCCTGGTCAAGTAAAGAACTTAGAAGATATTAGAAAAATTGTACTGGGAAGTCATGATGGTGTACCCATACACATCAAAGACGTAGCAGAAGTTAAATTTGGAAAAGACTTAAGAACTGGTGCGGCAACTTTAAACGGGAAGGAAGCGATTTTAGGAACTGTTTTCATGCTTAAAGGAGAAAATAGTCGTTCGGTTTCTTTAAAGGTTGCAGAAAAAATGAAGGAGATCAATAAAACATTACCTAAGGGTATTACAGCTAGAACTCTTTACGACCGAACCCACCTGGTAAATGCAACTTTAAAGACGGTAAGAAATAACCTTCTTGAGGGAGCATTACTGGTTATTGTAGTCCTTTTTCTTTTACTTGGAAATTTTAAGGCAGCTCTCATCACAACTCTGGTAATACCACTTTCCATGCTATTTGCAATAACCGGTATGGTAAGCAACAAAATTAGTGGAAACCTTCTCAGTCTGGGAGCGATCGATTTTGGGATTATCGTCGATGGCGCTGTCATTATTGTTGAAAACTGCTATCGCAGATTGGCACAAGAACAGGCAAAGCACGGACGAATACTCACTAAAGACGAACGTTTTACAGTAACTAAAGACGCGGCACACGAGGTCTCTCGTCCAAGCATTTTTGGTGTTTTTATCATTATGATCGTTTACCTCCCTATTCTTAGCCTAACCGGAATTGAAGGGAAAATGTTTCACCCTATGGCATTTACAGTTTTAGCAGCTTTAACCGGGGCATTAATCTTGTCGATAACTTTTGTTCCAGCGATGATCGCACAATTTGCTACAGGCGAGATAACCGAAAAAGAAAACTTCTTACTTGTTAGGTTTAGAAATATATACACTCCCTTGCTCGATTACTCTCTCGCTAATCGCTCAGTAACAATAACCTTTGCCACTGTCCTTGTAGCCTTAAGCATCTTACTATCCACAAAAATGGGAACCGAGTTCATTCCAAGGCTTGATGAAGGCGATATGGCTATTCATGCCCTTCGAATAACAGGAACTAGCTTATCTCAGGCAGTATCGATGCAGGATGCCGTCGAAAAAAAGATCAATGAATTACCTGAAGTTGATTATGTTTTTTCAAAGATTGGAACCGCTGATATTGCATCAGATCCTATGCCACCTAGCGTGGCCGACATCTTCGCTATTGTAAAACCACGTGACCAATGGCCAAACCCTCGTTTAACAAAGTCTGATTTTGTTAAAAAGTTAGAAAAAAAATTAGCTCAGGTGCCAGGAAATAAATACGAGATCACCCAACCCATTCAAATGCGGTTTAACGAATTGATAGCAGGTACCAGAAGTGATGTGGCTGTGAAAATTTTTGGTGATGACATAGACAGTCTTATCTCTTCAGCAGGCGAAGTTGAGCATGTCCTCGCAAGTATTCCTGGAGCAGCAGATGTTCGAATGGAACAGGTTACCGGACTTTCTGTATTAACTCTAAAATTAAAACTTGATAGTATGGCTCGTTTAGGAATAGATATTTCTGACGTTCAAGATGCTATAGAAATTGCTATTGGAGGTAAGAGCGCCGGAAAAGTATTCAAAGGTGATCGACGCTTTGATTTAATCGTTCGACTGCCAGAAGATGTTCGTAAAGACATTGCACTCCTTAAAAAGTTACCAATTCCACTTCCTAAAGATCATTCTCATGCAAATTTATCAACTACTATTATATCCAATCAAGTTGATTACTTCTCTTACATACCATTAAGTGAGGTAGTAACCTTTGAAGTATTGAAAGGGCCCAATCAGATAAGTCGGGAAAACAGTAAAAGGCGAGTTGTCGTTACCGCAAATGTTCGTGGAAGAGACCTGGGTTCATTCGTAAGCGAAGCCCAAAA
>CAJJDL010000286.1 GCA_905182935.1 uncultured Nitrospinaceae bacterium
TAAAAGATTAAGAGATCCTAAGTTAAATACCCAAGAGTTTCATGCTTTGTATGCGGAGTTGACAAATGAAATAGAAAATACCAAGAAAGGAGCTAAGTTTTATTGACCTGAGTGGACTAATTATTCTTTTAATAAATTGATAAATTTTAATGGATTTGATATAAGCGACTCTTTATATTTAATTCAGTTTGCCAATTTAGAGTTTCTTGGTAACTATTTGTAATTCTGTGAAATACGGAATCGATTAATTTTTTGGAGGCTAACCTCCAAAAAAACAAGCTCTTTATTAAAATAGACACTATTTTATCCAACCAAAGGATTAATTATGCTGGACCTTGCATTTGCTATGGCACCATCGCCAGATGCCGCTGGACAAGGAGGAGGAAGTCTTCTTTCTCTTTTACCACCGATGATCATGATGTTTCTGATTTTTTACTTCGTTTTAATCAGACCACAACAAAAGAAGCAAAAGGAAAGCCGTAAAATGCTTGATGATTTAAAAGAAGGGGATAATGTGATCACACTGAGTGGAATTCATGGAACAATTAAAAAACTAAAAGATGATATCGTTGTATTGCAAATTGACAATAACGTACGTATCAAAATTAATCGAACTTCTATCGGAGTTACTAGGGAATCGAGTAAAGGCTAAATATGTTTATAAACCTTAAATGGAAAATTCCTTTAATCTTGTTCGTTATGTTGGGGGCGGTTTACTTGTCCTACCCTTTGAAGGATAAGATTGCGCTTGGTCTAGATCTGCAGGGGGGGATGCACTTGGTACTTGAAGTACAAACGGAAAAAGCTGTTGAGGCTAGTTTGGAGCGTATTGCCGACGATATAAAGCGCGAAATTGAAAAAGAAGATTATGAAATAGACCGTGTTAGTGCGGACTACGAGAATAAAACAGTGACAGTATTAATGGTTGATGCGATTGATCTTGAGGCTGTTGAAGAAATTATGGAAAGTTTTACCGCCTATTTAAAAAATGAAGGCAAGGTCCGTGAAGGCCGTGGATACCAATTTAGACTATCTAAAGAAGAAGAAACTAGGATTGAACAAAATGCTGTAAGCCAAGGTTTAGAAACTATTCGCAACAGGGTAGATCAGTTTGGTGTAGCCGAGCCGACTATACAAGCACAAGGTGATAGACGAATCCTTTTACAGTTACCTGGGATTAAGGATGCCGAACGAGCTATTAGGTTGATAGGTAAAACTGCTCGGCTTGAATTTAAGATAGTTGATGAATCTGTTAGTCCTCAGAGTGCTTTGAATGGGTCGTTACCTGATGGTGATGAAATTTTATATAAACGTGAAGAAAACATAGAAACCGGTGAAGTAATCAAGACGCCTTTCCTTGTTAAAAAGCGAAGCGCCCTTACCGGAGAAAATTTGAGCGGTGCCAATGTTAATTATGACGGTGATTTTAACGAGCCATATGTTGCTATCACATTTAATAGTATTGGTGCTATTCAATTTCAGGAAGTCACACGAACTAATGTCAAGAAACGTTTAGCAATCGTCCTAGATGGCAATGTTTTTTCTGCACCAACAATCCAAGAGGAAATTTCAGGAGGGCGGGCTCAAATCACGGGTCAATTCACTACAGAAGAAGCACGTGACCTAGCAATTATATTAAGAGCGGGAGCTCTACCCGCGCCAGTAGTGATCCTTGAGAATAGGACGGTTGGTCCCTCACTTGGAAAAGACTCTATTGAACAGGGAGTTAATTCAATAATTTTAGGCGCTGTACTGGTTATTATATTTATAGCAATTTATTACAAACTTTCAGGTATCGTATCCATTACAGCATTGATGTTGAATATTGTTTTATTACTTGGTGTACTTGCTTATTTTGGAGCAGCACTAACGCTTCCAGGAATTGCTGGAATGTTGCTTACCGTGGGTATGGCTATAGACGCTAATGTCTTGATTTTTGAACGTATTCGCGAAGAAATACGAAATGGGAAAACAGCACGAGCTGCAATTGATGCGGGATATGCTAAAGCTTTGAGCACCATTGTGGATGCTAACATAACAACCTTCATTGCGGCAGTCGTTTTGTTCCAGTTTGGAACGGGACCGATTAAAGGATTTGCAATTACTCTGTGTATTGGTATTGCAGCTAGTATGTTTACTGCTGTATTTGTTAGTAGAGTAATTTTTGACAGCTTTATGAGTAGAAAAAAAGTATCTAACCTAAGTATTTAAGAAAGCAAATATGGAAATTTTTAAGCGCGTTACTGAATATAACTTTATGGCCAAAAAGACATTGGCCATTGTTTTATCAAGTGTAGTTATTTTGGTGGGGATTATCTCGATGATAACCCATGGAGGCTTAAAATATGGCATTGATTTTGATGGTGGTACTTTGGTGCAACTTAAATTTAAAACTCCACCAGCTATTGAAGATTTGCGAGATGGGTTAAAAACAATAGGATTGGGAGATAGTACAATTCAGGAGTTTGGTTCGAAAAACCATATATTAATTCGGGTGGAAAAATCTGAAGAAAAGCTTGAGGAGATTGGTTCAAAAGTAAAGAATAGTCTTATTGGAAAATTTCAAGCAGATGATATTTTGGTAGAACGAGTCGAAATGGTTGGTCCTAAGGTGGGAAAAGATTTACGTGAAAAAGCTATTCTTTCCATTATTTATGCAATTATTGGAATTGTAATTTATATATCGTGGCGTTTTGAGTTGCAATACGCTATCGCAGCTATTATTGCACTCGTTCATGATGTGCTAGTTACTATGGGAGCATTTTCTCTTGCAGATAAGGAGTTTACATTGGTAATTGTCGCAGCTTTTCTGACTATCATTGGGTACTCACTTAACGATACCATTGTTGTTTTTGACCGAATTCGAGAGAACATGCGTCGTAAGGGGAAAACTTCTTTCGCCGATGTTATCAATATGAGTATTAATCAAACTCTTAGCAGAACAATCCTCACTTCCGGGACAACGTTGTTAGTAGTTGTTGCATTATTTTTTCGTGGCGGTGAAATTATTCATGACTTTTCATTTGCTTTAATAGTAGGTGTTGTTGTAGGAACCTATTCTTCGATTTTTATTGCTAGTGTTTTCCTTGTTTATTGGGAAAACCGAACAATTAGCAAGCGTGCCTGATAAATTTGCTACGTTACGTCTTCTTTAATAGTTTGCTTTCACTTAGGCACCGTGATAAATTTTGGCAATTCTTTAATAAGCAAGTAGATACTTATGGGTTATTTCCCTGACAGTCTGAGGCTATTAATTTCATGAACCCCCAATTAAAAAGTTTAATTCAACTTCAAAAAATAGATAACGAAATTGTTGAATTAGAGCGAGGAAAAGCTGCTATTCCACAACAAATAGAATCTGGTAAGGCAGGGATTAAGGAAAAACAAGCTCAGTTAAAGAAAGCTCAGGATACTCTTACAGAGTTACAAAAAAAACGTAAAGACTTGGAAAACGATGTCATTATTGAAAATGATCATATCGCCAAAACTAAAACAAAGCTCGGCTTAGTGAAGACCAATAAGGAGTATAGTGCAATTTTGTCAGAAGTTGATACGGTGAAAGAAAAAATTTTAATTCTTGAAGATCAAGAGTTGGAGTTGATGGAAGTCCTTGAGAGAAAAGAGAAAGAGCTGCCTTCTCTTAAATCCAATTGTAAGGAGCAAGAAGAAATTTTTAATACGTATAAACTTAAAAAAGAGGCTGAGGCCGAACGCACTGAAAAAGAACTAGAAATTATCCGTCCAAGGCGTTCTCAAATCGGGAGCTCTCTTGATGCCAAGTTATTGGGGCAATATAATAAACTTTTTAAAGCTCGAGATGGACTAGTTGTTGTATTAGTCCATGAAGATATATGCCAAGGTTGTCATCAAAAAATTCTTCCCCAACAGGTGATCGATGTAAAGATGGGAGAAACTGTCAACAGTTGTGAACAGTGTTTACGTATTCTTTATTGGGAAGAAACAAATGAAAGCGCGGTGCCGAAGTAAACTGGGTGATCGCTGTCCCGACTATTGAGTTGGGAGAGAGGAAAGTCCGGGCTCCATAGAGCAGGATACTCCGTAACGCGGAGTGGGGGTGACCTCAAGGAAAGTGCAACAGAAAAGATACAGCCTACCCGGTTAAAGGGCAACTGATTTCCGGCGGCAAAGGTGAAAAGGTGAGGTAAGAGCTCACCAGTATTGTCGGTGACGGCAGTAGCTTGGCAAACCCTATCCGGAGCAAGATCAAATAGGAAAGTGTTTGAGGATGGCTCGTCCAAAACTTTCGGGTTGATTGCTCGAGCCTGTTGGTAACGACAGGCCTAGATTGATGATCACCAATTCTTTTATGGGTTTACCTGTTAAAGAAGAACAGAACCCGGCTTATAGTTTACTTCGACCGCGTAATTTAATGCTATGGTTGGCTCTACTACTTCCTTAGGATCCCATGATTTTAATTCGAAAGTGACCCAAGGGTTAGAGGATTATCATACTTAAAGAGTTAATTTAATTTCTCGTTTGGATCTCAATAGACATTCACTTGCAGATGTAAATTAAACTTTCAAACTAGAATAAACTCTGGTTACGTTGGAGATATCTCTAGTTTTTTAATTTATTCATGTTTTAAAAAAATCTAAAGATTACTAAATAACGATTTTATAGAGGCGGTTGCTGGAGGTGGTGGTCAGTATTTTTTTGAAAATGGTGACCTACTGCAATTAGGCTTTCTTCATCAAAGTGTCTACTCATTAATTGAAGTCCAATGGGCATACCGTCTGTTTTTGAAATTCCGCAAGGGATTGCAATTCCTGGAATACCTGCTAGGTTAGCTGATATGGTATAGATGTCAGAAAGATACATCTTGATAGGGTCATCTATACGTTCTTTAAGTTTGAATGCCGTTACTGGCGAATTGGGAGCGACAATAACATCGCATTGATTAAAAGCATTTTCAAAGTCCTGTTTAATTAGAGTACGGACTTTTTGCCCTTTTAAATAATAGGCGTCGTAGTAACCCGAACTAAGAACAAAGGTTCCTAGCATTATACGGCGTTTCACTTCCTCTCCAAATCCATCTTGCCTAGTATTCATATACATTTCTAGTAAATTGTCTGATTTTTTTGATCGATAGCCATATTTCACTCCATCATATCGAGAGAGGTTGGTACTAGCTTCAGCAGAGGCAATAATATAATAGGTTGCGACCGAGTACTTTAGGTGAGGCAATGAAACCTCTACCTTTTCCACTCCAAGGGATTCAAGAGTTTTAATAGCCTCTTCCACGGATTTTTCAACTTCGGAGTCAATTCCTGATGTGAAGTATTCTTTTGGGATCCCCATTTTAAGACCGGATAGACTTCGGTCTAATCCTTTCATAAAATCGGGTCGCTCAACATTGGCCGAAGTAGAGTCCTTTGGGTCATTCCCAGCTATTACATTCATCAAAAGCGCGGAATCTGCCACTGTTTTGGTCATAGGGCCAATTTGATCCAGGGAAGATGCAAATGCGACAAGGCCAAAACGGGATACTCTCCCATATGTTGGTTTGAGTCCAGTTATGCCACAGAAATTAGCAGGCTGGCGAATTGATCCACCCGTATCGCTTCCCAATGCAGCAAGACATTCGTGCGCAGCAACAGCTGCTGCAGAGCCGCCGCTGGAACCACCAGGAATTCGTTGCAGGTCCCATGGGTTCATAGTTGGGTGATGCCAAGAATTTTCTGTGGACGAACCCATGGCAAACTCATCCATATTGGTTTTTCCTAAGATTACTGCCCCAGCTTTTTTAAGTCGATTGACCACGGTGGCATCGTATGGAGAGATGAACTGGTCAAGCATTTTTGATGAGCAAGTGGTGCGTACATTCTGCATGCAAATAAGGTCTTTTAAAGCTATTGGAATACCAAGAAGAGGGGCATTACTACCCGCACCTAGATTTTTATCAGCTTCCTGTGCTTGTTTGAGGGCTATGTCTCGAGTGAGGTGAACATAAGCTTGAACTTTTGGTTCCACGTCACTAATACGCTTATATATCGCTTCTGTAAGTTCTACGGAAGAGTATTTTTTTTTCTGTAAATCATCTTTTGCTTGAAGGATTGTTTTTCTATGCATAAGCCGGGTCAGATAATCTTTGGGACTTCATAATGGCCTTTATTACTAGAGGGCGAAGCGGCTAAATAATTTATGTCAGCAGAATCTAAAACAATATCTTCACGAAAGACATTTTGGACGGGAAGGATATGAGAAGTTGGTTCAATATTTGTTGTGTCCAATTCATTGAGTTTATCTATGTACTCAATAACTTGCTCTAAGTATAAAACTATTTTAGTGCTTTCGGTTTCTGTGAGTTTGAGCCGAGAGAGTTTTGCGATTTTATTGATATCTATTTTATCTGACATTTTGAATTGCAGAGAGGTTTAGCGAGAGAATTAAGCTGCGACCGCCGATTTGCGTTCTTTCTTAGGTTTCTTTTTCTCTTCTTTCATTTTTTCTGTGGCATTTATTTTTGCTACTTTACGTTTTAGGCGTTTTACTTTTTTTAGTTTTTGCCTAGCCGCAAGATCATTTTTTGGATCTTCAGATTTTTTTGCTGTTTCGGAGAATTCTGTTTTAGCTTTTTTGATGTGTGTTTTTAGTTGGTCTAAAGTTGCCATAACTTCCAATCGCCTCTGGTAAAATTTAAGGGAAACAAAAATTTATAGCAAATTTTTTTTAAAATCACAACCTGAAAAGCTTATTTTTGAGACTTTCTCTCAATATTTAGGCATTGAGTCTTACCCCTTTTTGATATTATAGATGATTTAAACGAGGGTAATAAGGCGAATTAAGACATAATTGATTCCAGTAATTTAGAAAATATAAACCATGATATTTTTAAAGTGTTTATATTAGAACGAGGTCAATACGGCGAAGTGAAATATCGACTTTGCTTACTCTTACTTTGACAGTGTCGCCTATTTTGTAAACTTTATGTTGTCGTTGACCTTTTAGTTTATGCTCTTGTTCTAAGTATATATAGTAGTCATCCCTTAGGCTTGATATATGAATAAGTCCTTCTACGAATACCTCAGATAATTCCACAAAAAGTCCAAATTGTGTCACGCTGACAATAATCCCAGTGAATGATTTTCCAATTTTGTCGGCCATATATTGCGTGCACCTTAGACCTTTTATTTCACGCTCAACTTCTGTTGCTTTTACTTCTTTGTGTGTAGAATGTTCTGCTATTTCTTCCATTTCTTTTGCAAGGATTTTTTTTTCATGCGTGGAAAACTTCCGATCTAAACTGGTCTTGAGTAGCCAATGTGTTGCTAGGTCTGGGTACCTTCGGATGGGTGATGTGAAGTGAGTGTAATGCTGGAACCCCAAACAGAAATGACCCGAGTCTTTTTGAGAGTAGCGCGCTTTTTTCATAGTTCTTAGAAGAAGAGTGTTGACTACTCTTTCCTCTGGACGACCACGGACTTTTCCGAGAATATTTTGTAGGTCTATAGAGCTGGGCTGATTGGTTGAATGTAAGTGTAAACCAAATGAGGCAACAAATTTCTTAAAATCAATGATTTTATTTTCATTAGGTGACTCGTGAGTACGATGGATATATGGAACTTTTTGTTCAAAAAGGTGCCGAGCAACAGCTTGATTAGCTGCAAGCATGAACTCTTCGATTAATTCATGTGCTAGGTTGTGCTGAGCTTTGATTATTTGTTCTACTTTTCCTTCTGAATTTATATGAATTTCTGGTTCAGGGACCTGGAAGTCAACACTGCCAGATATAAATCTATTCTTGCGTAGGATTTTGCTAAGCCTATACATATTTTTTAGAGTATCTATTACTGCGGTATATTTTTTTTCGGCATCACCTTTTTCTAAAAGATTCGCTACTTCCGTGTAGGTAAAGCGGGTGCAACTTTTTATAATAGAATTGAAAAACTCTGAATTCACAACCTTGCCGTCTCGATCAAAATAAATAAGTGCCGTCAGAGTTAATCTTTTTACATTTGGTTTGAGGCTGCATATATCGTTCGATAACTCAAAAGGGAGCATGGGGATGACTTCATTTGGGAAATAGATACTTGTGCCACGCTCAAGGGCTTCCTTATCTAGAGCAGAATTTTTTATTACAAAGTGACTCACATCAGCTATATGGACACCCAGTTTAAAACCCACATCTGTTAACTCTAAAGAAACAGCATCATCAAAGTCCTTGGCGGTTTCTCCATCGATTGTAAAAGTGGTCCAGTCCGTTAGGTCGCGCCTGTTTTTTAGATCTGTTTCGTTTAGGGTTGCGTTTATTTTTTTAGCTTGGTCGAGAACGTTAATTGGAAAGTCGATGCGTGTTCCCAGTTTTCGAAAAATAGAATTTAATTCAACTTTTGGGTCGTTGGAGTGCCCAAGAATTTCAGTGACTTTACCGGTAGGTGGTTTGTGCTTTTCTGGGTAGGAAATAATATCAATTACAACAACTTGTCCACTTTTAGCCTTCAGCTTATTTTTGCTCGAAATAAAAATATCGTAAAAATATTTATTGTCGATCGGGACAACCCAACCATCTTTATCAAATTGTTCGAATAACCCTACTAAAGAAGTTGTCGATCGTTCCAAAATCTTAATAATACGGCCTTCAGACCGCCCTGTGACACTATCCGATTCAATGCGTGCAACAACCCTGTCTTTATGCATTGCGCCAGATGTGGATTTTGGACCTATGTATATATCTCCATCCGGCTCTTCTTTATCTGGGATAAGAAAACCATACCCATTGGGGTGACCATGAAGTACACCCGTTACTAGATTCATTTTACTAGGAAGACCATAGCGACCTCCTCGCAAACGAATTAGGGTCCCTTCCTCTGCCATTAATTTAATTTGGTTACGAAATTCTCGTCGTTGAACCTCACTGACTCCAAGAGCACGAACAAGCTCAGAAACCTTCATGGGGCGACCAGCTTTGCTTTGCATTTTTTTGAGAATGTTACCTTCTGATAGTTTCATGAATTAACAGAGGAGAAATTAATTATTTAATAATTAAACAGATAACTCTAAGTTGGGGTAGTAGCTAAAAGTATTTAAATTACAACGCTGTTATTAAACCAAAAACATGCCAAACTATAAAAAAATTAACAAGAGTAAAATGGTTTTCTGCAATTATTAGTTAAATAGTAATTGTTGATTTTATAGTGCTGTTTAGATCTCAATATTTTTGGCAATAGATAGCTAAAAGTCAGTGCCTACAAAATGCTAATGATTATGTTTGTAAAATTGACAGTTATATAGAAGAGCGAACTCATTTTGATTTTTGTCGTTTCTTTTCATATAATCACTTTTCATGTGTTTATCGTTTTTTATTTTTTGCGAAGGGCACGTATTTATAACATGGATCAAAGCATTGAAACGAGCTAAATGAAAATCCAACTAGATTGGTTAAAAGAATACGTTGATTTTGATGTTAGTGCTGAGCAGTTAGGGCAGTTACTAACTATGGCTGGTCTTGAAATAGAGGCCCAAGAAACAGTGAAATTAGGTGATGGCAATAAAACTGAAGTGCTAGAACTTAACGTGACTCCGAATCGAGGATATTGCCTTAGCTATTTTGGGGTTGCTCGAGAAGTTGCGGCACTAATGAATAAAAACTTTAAGTATCCAGATTGTGAATTAGAGCTGAAGGAAAATTGGGGGCCAAGCTTAGTAGAAGAAAAATTGACCGTTGACAATAGAGCTCCTGAGTTATGTCTACGTTATTCTGGAATGGTTATTGAGGATGTTAATATAGGTCCATCCCCAAAGTGGTTGGTAGATCGATTGACTTCGATAGGACTTCGTTCTGTAAATAATATTGTCGACATTACAAATTTCGTGCTTATGGAATACGGCCAGCCTTTGCATGCATTTGATAAAGACTTATTGGACGGATCAGAAGTTATAGTGCGTCGTGCTATAAAAGATGAAGCGTTTACAAGTTTAGATGGGGTTGAATTAAAACTAGATGAAGACACTCTGGTAATAGCCGATACCAGTAAAGCCATTGCACTTGCCGGTATTATGGGTGGCGCCAATAGTCAGGTTAAAGAATCTACTAGAAATATTATTTTAGAAGCTGCTAGTTTTGATTCGGTTATAGTGCGAAAGGGATCAAAAAAGTATGGCTTGCGCTCGGATTCTTCAATTCGATTTGAAAGAGGAGTTGATGTTAAAGGTATGATTGCTGCTCAGACCCGTGCCGCACTTCTTATAAAGGAATTAGCCGGAGGAATAATTAGTAAGGGAAGGGTTGATGTTTATCCATTACCTTTGCCAAATAAAGTCATATTTTTAAGGGTATCGCGGTTAAATCAGGTTCTTGGTTGTTCTCTTTCCGTTGACCATATAGGAGATTTACTATTTCGGCTTGGAACGAAGACTTCCAAACAAAAAGATGGTGAAAGTTTTAGTGTCGAAATACCTAGTTTTCGTCCGTTTCTTACTAGGGAAATCGATCTAATTGAGGAAGTAGCTCGGTTAAATGGATTTGATAAAATTGAAGTTACTAGTCCTTCTGCAAAAATTAGTCCCGTTCGACTTACATCAAAACAGTTAGCCATTCGTAATGTTAAAAACCTTCTCAGTCATACGGGCTTTTCCGAAGTTCTTACGTATAGTTTTATTGATGAAACCATTGCTAAGCAATTTTGCTCTGCATTTTCAAACAATGGTGAAATAAATACTATTGCATTAAAAAATCCGATTAGCTCTGATATGGCGGTCATGCGCCCTAGCCTTTTGCCTGGATTGATCCATTCTATGGTAAGAAATTTTAGCAAAGGGCAAAAGTATGTAAAAATTTTTGAGTTCGGTAACATTTTTGTAAGTAGCAGGGAAAATGCATACAAAGAAAGAATGGTTTTTGCTGGATTGGTTGCGGGAACACATGGGAATAATGTGTGGGAACAAACAGGAAGCAGTTATGATTATTTTGACTTAAAGGGGGCTTTAGATTCTGTAACTAGGTTTTTAAAATTAAACTTAACTGAACAACCCGCATCAGGGCGACCTTTTATGCTAATGGGTAAGAGTGTTCGGCTTATGGCTAATGGTCAAGACTGTGGATATTTTGGCGAATTGTCTCCCAGTGTAGTTCGTCTGTACGAATTGCCTAGGCATTGTATTGTTTTTGAATTGGATTTTGATATGTTGATTCATAGTTGCTTAAAAAAGGCTAGTTTTCTTCCTCTTCCCAAATTTCCTGAAACCTTCAGAGATATATCTTTACTGATTGATAAGACAGTTACTTCAGGTGAAGTGATGAGTGAGATTAGTCAAATAGGAGAACCATTGCTTAGTAAAATCGAGTTGTATGACCATTTTGAGGGAAAGAAAATCCAGGAAGGAAAAAAGAGCCTGACTTATGCTTTGACATTCCAGTCAAGTGAACGGACATTGGTTGACGAAGAGATAAATCCTGTTTTCGATAAAATGGTAAAAACTTTATGGAGTCAATTTGGTGCGACATTAAGAGAATAAAATTTTACATTCTACTCGTTCTTAACTGAGAGGCGTCGATTGACACCCTCTGTTATTCGATGCTAATCTTTGGATTAATAGAGCCGTTTCTTAATATGATTTTATAGGCATATTTATTAGGGTTTTATCGATGCTATGGAAAAAATAAAACAATTGGAGCAGTTAGTTGACTTGACATTACTGCTTTTGGACAATCTAAATTCTGAAAAAATTCACCTTGAACAAAGAGTTAGCGAGTTAGAGAAGGAGCAAGAGTCTTCGTTTAAAGAACATGAGAAGACTAAGAGTTCGCAAGAAAAAATTAAGAACTTGGAGTTCTCTAAACGTAAGTTAGAAAAAGAACGGTCTGACGTTCGCGTTAAGGTAAAGAAAGCCTTGAAAAAATTAGAAAAAATGGACTTTGTCTAGATATTATGTCCTCAATCGAAATTAAAATTTGCGGAAAGGATTATACTGTTAAATCAGACGCCTCTTCGGTAGACATGGAAGAACTGGCAGCATTTGTAGATGAGAAGATGAAGAAATTATTAGCAGTAAAAGGAAAGTCATCTATGCTAGATGTGGCAGTATTGACTGCTCTAAACCTTGGACATGAGTTAATGGAGCTCAAGCAGGATAAAGATGGCAATGACAATCAAATTAATCAGCGCCTTGATGAGATGATTCGAAAACTTAAAAATAATAGTTAAGCTATTGATAATAAGAGAGTTTTAGGCTTTATGTGTTGATGGTTTTGATTCTTTATGTTATAGTTTTATATAAATAGTGATTATTCCCCTGTTATGTACGTGTTGAAGTTTTATTTCTTGAGCCAATGCTTTGAAAACTGGGATGACTTCCTATCATGGTGTGCATGCCTTCTTTCAGTTAAAGACGGAAGCCTAAAGTGATATACAGATTCCCCACCTGTCCTTGATAGGTTCAAAAAAATATTTTTGCACGGCATTTCGGGGGAGTTTAATTGTTTGTGTATTGGCTAGGTAAGATTCAAAATAAAATAAGTACACTTGTTTTTGTTTGAGAAATAAAGTCATCCATATTTTTTTAGTAAAAACCTGATGTAGAAGGTGGTGTAAAGTTTTCTACATTTTCTCCCAAAAGAATTTATAGCCCATATCTAGCCTTGGCTTCATTCCCTCGCTATTCCGAATGAATAGGTGATGTTTTCTACATTTTCCGCGCAAAATTTATTTATCTTATATTGCAAACTAAGGTTAACCTATTGACTTTTAAGTTAAAATTTTTATAGAAGTTGATAGTAACTATCTAACGGGAGTTTGAAATGGAGTCGGTGTTTGATTTTAAATCGGTAGCTAAAGCTAAAGCTACGATTCGGAAATCAATTATCCTAAAACGAAAAGCACTTAGCAATCTCAAACAAAATGAGAAAAGCTTAATTGTTACTCGACGTTTGCTTGATATGGGAGAATTTAAAACATCAAAAGCAGTTTTTTGTTTTCTGTCAACTGCTCATGAAGTAAAGACTGAGGAGATTATTCTAAAAGCTTTTAGATTGGGTAAGGACGTGTTAGTCCCTCTATTGAATCCACAAGAAGGAGATATGCAGGTAGTACGGATCTCGAGGGATACTCGTTTTGCAATCGGGAAATATGGTGTTAGAGAGCCCTCCCTTGAAACTAGAGAGGTGGTCTCCTCAGCATGTATAGACTTTGTTATAGCACCCGGATTAGCATTTGATATCTTTGGAAACCGAATTGGTTATGGAGGTGGACATTATGATAAGCTATTTAAAAATATTTCGAATGATGTGACGCGAGTAGCCGTAGGATACGACTTTCAAATTATAGAATCTGTGCCGCATTCAGACTTTGATGAGTCGGTGCATTTTATAGTTACAGAAACCAAAACACTAAGGTGTCAGAGTAGGTAAGGCATTAAAGTTTAATTATATATCCTTGAGAGGAAGTTGTTATGGGTATCTTTACAGCAGTTAAGTTTAATTTTTCCACTTTGCTTATAGGAATGTTTCTAGCAGCGGTAGTAGGATATCTGGTGGGATATTTTTTGCGTAAAGTGATGAGTCAGTATCAAATTAAGGAAGCTGAGTCTAGGAAGAAAAAAATCCTAGAGGAGACAGAGCAGGAAACCCAAAGTAAGTTTAAAGCTGCTGCTATGGAGGCAAAAGAGCAAGCATTAGCCGAAAAAATAAAAGTTGAAAAAGAAGTCCATAACAAATGGGATGAACTGAGAGTTCATGAACGTAAAATACATCAAAAAGAAGATGATTTGAGAATCAAGAGTGAAAGATTGCTAAGTCTCAAAAAAGAGTCTGATAGTAAAATGGAGGAAGCAATAAAAATAAAAGATGCAGGTTTCAAAGAAAAAGCGAAATACGATGACTTATCTCAGCAAGAAATACTAAAACTTGAGAATATTAGCTCTTATACTGTTGAACAGGCGAAAGAAGAGATCAAGTTAAAGGTCACTGACTTAGCCCGGTTAGACGCTGCAAAAGAAGTTAAAAAAATAGAAGAACATGCAAAAAATACTGCAGAAGATCAAGCAAGACAAATTATCACCATGGCTGTGCAGAGATTAGCGTCCGACTGTGTGGCTGAAAGTACTGTTTCTGTAGTAGCACTTTCTGACGATGCAATTAAGGGTCGCATTATAGGGCGTGAAGGTAGGAATATCCGTGCTCTAGAACAAGCCACTGGAGTTGACCTTATCATTGATGATACTCCCGGGGCGGTTGTGCTATCTGGTTTCGATCCAATCCGCCGAGAAGTTGCTCGCCAAGCATTGGAACAACTGACGCTTGATGGGCGTATCCATCCAGGACGAATTGAAGAGGTTGTGAATAAATGTCGTAAGGAAGTCGATAAACAGACTAAAGAAGCGGGTGAACAGGCGGTTCTAGAGTTAGGGTTAGGAAATATAAATATTGAGATGGTTCATATGTTAGGTCGGCTTAAATATCGTACCAGCTATACTCAAAATGTTCTTGAACATGTTAAAGAAGTAGCCAGGGTGTGTGGATTCATGGCTGCTGAATTAGGATTGAATGTTCAACTTGCCAAGCGTGCTGGACTATTGCACGATATAGGTAAGTCCATCGATCGTCAAACCGATGGAACGCATACTCAACTGGGCATTGATGTTGCGACGCGATTTAATGAACATAAATATATTATTAATGCTATCGGTGCACATCATGAAGATATCGAGCCAGAATCCCTATACGCTGTTTTAGTTCAAGCGGGAGATACTATTTCCGCTTCAAGACCTGGAGCACGACGTGAAATGTTGGAAACTTATGTAAAACGAATGACAAAGCTGGAAGAGATAGGGAATTCTTTCAAAGGTGTTGAAAAAACTTATGCGATTCAGGCGGGTCGAGAGGTTCGAATTATAGTTGTTCCTGAGATAGCCACTGATGATGAGGCAAATATTTTGGCTAAGGATGTAGCTAAACGCATAGAAAAAGAAGTAACATACCCTGGGGAAGTTAAAATTACCGTCATTAGAGAAACTCGCTTTACGGAGGTTGCACACTAGTAGCTATTTATTTGCAGTATTTTTTTTTAAATTTAACCTTAAGCTTCAACCTCTAGTGATATGTGGTGCTTTTCACCCTTCGATTCCATGCTCTAATATCGGGCAATTATATTTTTTATAAACGATTAATAAATAATTTAGCCAAAGGGTCTCGCTTAGAGAAACCAGTTAATATCATCATGGTTGATTTTTGATGTCTATATAAAATTCGCAAGAAAGACGAAGGTATGTTGTGCATAAAAAATGCCAACTATTATGCAATATTAATTGGAAAGGTTGTTAATAATGGTATCGCTTTATCAATAACTTATAAATGAGTAGTGTGAAAATGTTAAACAAATTTTTAGACAGTATATTTTTTAAATTAACATAAGCCAAGTAGAGAGGTCTTTTTAATTTCAACCATTAACTTTATAGGAACCATGGAAGAATCCAGCGATTTAGTTAAACTACGAAGAGATAAGCTTGCTCAGCTTTGTTCTAAGGGCATCAATCCGTATATTAATAGGTTTAAGGTGAAGGGTAATATTGGTTCTTTGATTGATAATTTTTCTAAAAACTCTAAGGAAGAGCTTGAACAAATAGGTAACCAATGTTTGATTGCTGGACGCATGATGACAAGACGAGGACATGGAAAAACGACTTTTTGTCATATCAAGGACTATGCAGGTCAAATCCAAGTCTATATACGTAAAGATGAAATTGGTGAAGAGGGGTATGAGAATTTCAGTATTTTTGATGTTGGAGATTTTATTGGTGTAGAGGGGGTGCTTTCTAAGACAAAAACTGGTGAGCTTACAATATTTGCAAAAAAAATTACCTTATTAACAAAGTCACTTTTACCATTGCCTGAAAAGTGGCATGGTCTGAAGAATGTGGAAATAAGGTACCGCCAAAGATATGTTGACCTTATTGTTAACCCAGAAGTAAAAGATGTTTTTATTTATAGAAGCAAAATTATTCAGGCTCTCCGCGAGTTTCTCAATGAGAGAGACTATTTAGAAGTGGAAACGCCAATGATGCAATCCATTGCAGGAGGTGCAACCGCTAAGCCATTCAAGACACACCATAATGCTCTCGATATGGAGTTATATTTACGTGTTGCTCCCGAGTTATACCTTAAAAGGCTAGTAGTGGGTGGAATTGAGCGAGTTTATGAAATCAACAGAAACTTCAGAAACGAGGGTATTTCTACCAATCATAACCCAGAATTTACCATGGTCGAGTTTTATACAGCATATGCTGATTATAATGATCTTATGGATTTAACTGAAAAACTATTTCACCATATTTGTGAAAGGGTATTTGGTAAAATGACTTTTAATCTTACTTGTGGAAAAGACGAGACTATTCGAGATGAAATTGTTGATTTTTCGAAACCATTCGAACGAAAAACATTTAATCAGTCATTGATAGAAATTGGAGGTATTCTCGAAAGTGATGTTAAAGTTTTCCAAAAATGTGTTGATTACGCTTTGAAGCATAAGGTTGCTATAGAAAAGAAAGACAACCATGCAAAAGTGTTGGGAAAATTATTTGACCATTTTGTTGAGCCTAATTTAATCCAGCCTATATTCATTACAGACTATCCGTTGGCACTTTCTCCGTTATCAAAGAAAAAGGAGGAAAACCCCGAATTAGTTGAACGTTTTGAACTATTTGTAGGGGGAAAAGAAATTGCAAATGCTTATACTGAGCTGAATGATCCCATTGACCAAAAGAAAAGATTTGAGGAACAAGTTTCTGAACGCCAT
>CAJJDL010000287.1 GCA_905182935.1 uncultured Nitrospinaceae bacterium
AGTTTTTATTCTTTTTTTTTATTCTTTTCCTACTTGCTGACACATCTAATAAAAAAACACATGTGCAATAAATCGAAATGGCTATGACTATCAAAACCATATAGTGGGTTGTGCTCAACGGTATTTCCTCTTTATATTTTTTCGTTTATCAACTAACTTGCTACTCTCTTAATCAACCAACCTCAGTTGACGACTGGCTAACTTTAAGGCTTATTTTGAATAAAGTAAGGCTTTATTATATTCACGTTTGGACTGATATATTTAACCAGCTAGAAGTTTTTCTGGAAATAATAATTTTACTTTCTGATTTTTTCTTAATATTCCTAGGATTTCGTCCTAGGCAATACGATGAATTTTTCACATTCAATTGATAAGCATTGTAAAATTTTATTTATATTAAGGTAATCTAGTCAACTAACTCTGCATAAAATCTACACCAGAATCCAACTTAATCAATGAACTCCCATATTTTTCATGAAATTCAGGGAAGATTTTTGGATGCACACAGTAGGATAGTATTTCTAAAGAATCAATCATACGTGGGCCTGGACGATTAAAATAAGCATTCCCATCTACAATAAAAATATCATTATTTTGGAACGCCTTCCAATTCTCAAGTGGAATATTTCTCTTTAAAACTCCTAACTCCTGCATTGTCTGTTCTAGTTTAAATCCGCAGGGTTTGACAATCACCACATCAGGGTTAATTTCATTTAATTGTTCTCGAGTAACAGTGAGAGCGCGTTCTCCTGGAGTTGCGAGCAAGTAGTTTCCTCCCGCAATTTCTATCATCTCAGGAAGCCAAAGACCTCCTATCATTACAGGAGCATACCATTCTATTGTTAATACTGATCGTTTAGTCGAAGAGTTTTTCTTGATTTTACTTGATATATAGTTGATCCGGCCATCAACATCTATTTTAAATTTTTCATATGCTGTCATAACCTTTAACTCTTCAGCAACTCTACGAACATCTTCCCATATATCCTTTAACCTTTGTGGTCGCAGAGAAATTATTTTTGTATCTGACCCTAAAACTTGTCTGCAAGCATTTTCTACCTGATCAAATGAAACTGCACACACATCGCATAAGTCCTGAGTAATTAAATAATTTGGTTTCAAGGATTTCAGTAATTCAAGGTCCAGGTCATAAACCGATAGAGAATTTTTTAACAAGGTCTCTACTGACTGATGAATATTCTCACTACTCTTATGCTTGCCGATACTGGAAGACGTTAAATAAGGAAGGTTTGAAACTGAGCTGGGAAAATCACATTCATGTGAAATACCTACTATGTTTTTTTCGAGACCTAACGCACAAACGATTTCTGTTGCCGAAGGCAATAAGGTTCCTATTTTCATTGGGGTATTCTTGATAAAGGTTTAACAAAATAGATATCACCACACTCTATAAACATAGTAATAAACGTACGCAGTAAAAGTAAAGTATTTAAGAAAAATTTCTTACGTTGCATTGGAAGATTAAGATAAGATTTATTCTAGTGTTTTACTTTCCAAATCGAATCCACAAAATACTTTCGAGAGTCAAATAAGTGCTCCACGATTTCAAATCCGCTTTCAACTGCCAAGTTTTCTATTTCTTCAAGGGTATATTTAAAAGATTTCTCAGTCTGTATAGTCTCCCAGGCATTGAAGTTAAATTTCTTGTTCAATTTTTTAACGTGTATGGTTTGATCATGCATACTATAAAGATAACTTTCGACAGCACCCGTAATGGGATTGAATTGACCCTGTTGTAAAAAGTACTCTTTTTTGAAACCGCCATCTAGTTCTTGATTAATACGATCTAGCAGGTGCAGGTTGAATTTTTCAAACAGGGGGTCGTTATAAGCCGAATAAAGCAGCTTAGGATCTTTCATAAGATCAAATCCGATCAGCAAATAACCTTCGGGCCCTATAGTTTGGCTAAGGCGCTCAAGAAAAACTTTTGCCATACCAAGGTCCATGTTATTCAGGCTAACTCCAAGGAAGAGAACGAGGTTTTTTCCGTTATTTTTTACAGTATCTAGACCATCAAAGTAATCCCCAATTAAACCTGTGACTTTAAGAGATGTATTGTAGTAGTTGTCTTCCAACGACCGGACTAAATTCGTAACTGCTCCACTGGAAATATCAATTGGGAAGTAATGAAAATCAAGTCCCTCATTAAGCAAGTGCTTAATGAGAATCTGCGTCTTACATCCATCACCTGAGCCTAATTCAATTAAGTTAAATGAGTTGCCAGTAATAAGTTTGGCGATGTCATTTTTATGGCTGCGAATAATTTCAAATTCACTTGCAGCTGGAAGGTAGCCTGGGAGTTCTGTTATCTTTTTAAAAATTTCACTACCCACCTTGTCAAAGAGCAACCATGAAGGTAAACTTTTCTTTTTTAGGGAAAGCCCTGCGTTGACGGTGTCAGCAAATTGTTCCTCAGATAAAAAATATTCTTTTGCGGATTTTAATTTCTTAGTGTTAAACAATACTTCAACTCCTTTATTTTCTTTGTAATTTGACCTTCATCTCACATTTTTGTTATAGTAAAAAAATATAATACATTATTATTTTTTTAATTTAACAGACAATATTCTCCCTTCGGTTGAAATCTTTTTGTCTTCTGTATTTTTTTATAACTTTTCCAAAATTTTATGGATTTTAATGCCGATAAAAACTCATCAGTAGTACTTGACTATGCATATCATGATCTAGAGGGCGAATTTTTAGACCTCGTGAATTGTGATGATTTAGATCGATTCGTTACCCAAAACCCCATCAAAACAGAAAATTTTAATACCGCCGTAGACGAATGTTTATCTAATGCCTTTGAAAATAATGAGAGATGCTCTGATGCCCATCTATTTATACAGCGGCTTCTTTATCGCATTAATCGTTTAAAGCTTTTTTGGTACGATGAATTGGAAAATTACAGCAATGAAAACTCTACTTTTCTTTTTTTATTGCACTTGAAAGTTGAAAATGCCTGGCAGGACTGGGAGAAAAAAAACATTGTTTGCTTCAATCCCGGTAACTCTATCACTGCTCTCCAAGATCGAGTAAAAGAAGATATACAACCTGAGCCTTCTTCGGATGGACTGTTCATCCGCAATACAATTTCAAAATGCGAATACCAGCATTTACTGGCTATCACTTCCATCGATGGTTTGGTAGAGGCAAGTCAGCTTTCTCGCATGCTGGGTGGCGTTGGGAACGAGGTACAGACTATGCTAACCCGTATTTTATGGGAAGAATATGGAAGTGGGAAGTTGCACAGGAAACACTCTACTCATTTTGCAAGCATGTTGGATGAATGTAATTTAGATGCCACCCCGGAAGCTTACCTTGATATCGTGCCGTGGGAAGTTCTGGCCAATTTCAATCATAGTTTTTTTCTTTCCGAGCGTAAGAGAAAATATTTATATTATATTGGCGGTTTACTGTATACGGAAGTTTCTGTCCCTGCCGCTTTTGAAAATATCAAAGTAGCAGGTGAACGTCTTAAGGTTGGAGATAGAGGTGTCAGCTATTGGGCTATTCACATCGCCGAGGATATTCGACACGGACAATGGATGCTAGATGATGTCGTTCTTCCTCTAGTTGAAAAATATCGTAAGAATGCTTGGGAGATCGTACAAGGTTATGACCAACAAAAGTTCATAAGTACTCGTTCTACTTCTGCCATAGTTAAATCCATTAGCTTGCTTTAATTTCCTATAACATCGACTCAGAAAAAAATAGGCTATGACTAACCCATAACCCATTATTTTAAATGGCTGAGGCGAGTAGGTTTACCGCCCGATCTCCTCTGCTAGATACAATAAAAAATCATAACCAAAGAACTGGGTAGTTACCCCGCCATCATTTTATAAAGTAGATAAAGAACCAGTGTTACAATGAGAAGAATTTTTTTATTTGGGTCTATATTCACTTTATTCCGCACTCCTCTTAAATTACTCAAATTTTTCTTTACATCTATTAATGCAGTCGTCTTTAGATACTCTCAATTTTGATAGGTTTTCATATTTTTTTCTCTTTCATTTATTTAGGTCGTTAAACTATCAAAATATAATAATCTTTGCCGATCGTCTTTAATTTCTACACAATTATAATATTAAGATGAAATTATTTTTATTCTCTATCTAGATTTTTTCTTTATAATCAATTCTTCTGTTAGGGTTCTCTCCAATTTTTTAATTTCTAGTTTTGATAGTTTATAGTTAAAACTAAGGAAATTACTATCAGAATTTTTCATATGCCTCAATATTCTCACGTACTTTAAAAATTGAAGTGATAGTTTTTCCATCGTATCAGATAAAGTAGACCTGCCTCCTAAAACCTCTTTTAAATTTGAAGCTGCTGATGAATAATAAAACCCACCTTTATTAATATAGGCATTTCCAAGTATATTTGTATCTGACCGCAATAAACCCAGATTAAGCAGAAAATAATCTGCGTTAATTCGATAAACATTAAACTTCTTTGATCGCTCACTAGTCTCCACAACGGTTTGGCCTGCGTCAGCATCCATACTGACGATATATTTATTTATTAGCGTTTGTGACCTGCCTTTAACTAAATCGGAGAGAATTAGAGTGATGTATTGATTAACATCTTCATCGTACTTAAGTCGATTATCTTTGGCTTGTTTCCAATATTTTTCCTGCCACTCAGAACTTCGATTCTCTTCAAAAATCAAGTCAAGTCCTTCGTTCGAGAGATTTCCGCTTTCTATACGAGCCTTTAAAAACCTATTGGAAAAAAAAGATTCTGTTGTCTCAATATCACCAGTGTCCAGGTGGGTAAACTTTTCAACCATAACATGAACCTCCTCAATTAATTCAAGTTAGAAACTGGAATCAGCTTTCAGCACACGATGGAATTATTTTTGTAATTAATACCTCTCATAGAGTCCAAGTTACACTTCCATAAAAATGTTATACACTACCTTAATATTACGCAATGTTATTAATTGCCAGCGCTCTTCATTAAGGAGTGCTAGCATCATTATAAAAACAAGGCTGTTCGTTTCTTATTTCTCTGCCGAAGTATTACGTCAAGCATATTTCTATACATTCAGAAGACATGAAGAACCTTGCACTTATATATTCTAGTTTTTGCCCAATCTATAAACCAATCAAACAAACCTAAGGATTTTCTAAATTTATTATTTTTCATGCTGCTACCTCCAATCCGTAGTCTTTAAGTTGTGCCCTTGTTTGCGGGCTTAATAAGTCTTGATCATCAGAAACCTGATCCCACCATCCTTCATTTGATAAATATTTCCAACCGCCGTCCTTGGTTGCTTCGTCAACCGTCGTATCTTTTAATTTAAGTTCAAACTTATCGAATTGATCTAAAGCGATTGGTGTGTCATCTGACAAAACTTCTATTAATAAAGATGCTGACTTAAACAACTCATGATCTGGATATTCACTCCTTAGCACCATCCGAAGCTCTCGATAAACTTCTTTAATTTTTTGTGGTCGGTTCATTTGATGCTCCCAAATAATGAATTGTTATCATCATGTAATGCAGAGCGCGTGCCAAAAATTTGGACTCAAATTCACAGAAATACTCAACTCTTTGTTTTACAAAAACCTGCGCAAGTTATTATTTTTGATTTATTTTTTATCTTGATTAAATTCATAAAAATAACAATAAATTTTATTATAAAAATCATTTAACCCATTTAATCCCTAAATTTTA
>CAJJDL010000288.1 GCA_905182935.1 uncultured Nitrospinaceae bacterium
AATCTACAGTAGAATCTGCCTGATATTTACCTCCCTGAGTTTGAAATTTTAACTTACCCTATTTAGTGATACCTATTTCTAAATATATTTTGATCTAACAAGTAGAAAAATAAAAAATAAAACCAAATTAAAGACAAAAAAAAAGCCCACCAATAAGGTGGGCTTTTCTTATAATATTTACTTTAATCCCTAGAAAGGACGCTCATCTTGTACTACCTTACCATCCGCATACATTTTACGGGTTCGATTGGTCATCCAAACAAGCCAGCCCTGCAGGCCTACAAATATTCCACCCATCATAAAAGACATCGTCCACATATGCTTCTCATCGACTGGTGGCTTTAATATAGTGTAATACCATGTAGAGATCGCCATATGCTCTGCCTTCTCTTTATCTTCACCAGACCATTGCATGAATGATACAGGTATAAATTTTTCAGAAGGAATTTGCACATCAAACTCTCCATCAGTAGTGAGTGCTCGTTGGAGCATGATCTTAACTCGGCCACGATCAAACGTTGAATCGACTACCTTTACTTGTCCTTCGTAATCCTTCTCTTCAACAGCATCAAAACCATAACCCAATAATTCTTGGGTACTTATGTCTAATTCGAAAGGTGTTTTCTCATTAGGTTTAATGTCATAAGTAGATTTATAGTTTTTCGCTAAAAAGCTAGCTTTCCATATATCTACCGGTTTTTTACTATCACCATATATGAAGTATGGCTTCTCAGCTCCAAACAAGTCCTGAAGTTTAGCTGGCCACTGAATCGCGACTCCATCAGGGTACTCTGGATCCGTTGAAAGAAACCGTAGGTCATACTCTAAAAGATAGAACAGGCCCTGCTCTTTATTCCAACGAGCTGAAACCCATATGTTATCTGACTTTGGTTTAAAATTTCTCTCACCACGAGTTATCTGACCAGCAAGAGCAATATAGTTCCTTCTTGGATTTCTGAGTTTATCCTCTGCTCGATCAATGATTTTAGGGGAATCATCTGGTGACACCCACATTGGATCGTCGATCTTTGGAATAATTTCACCATCTGTGTACTCAGCACTAATCAAAAAGTCAGGAACTGGTTTATTCGTTAACTTATCTATTTTTTTACGCGGACATAGAGAGTTAACAAATGCTGCAATCTGCCAACGCTCTTCGACTGTAGTCTTATCTGCGTAGTTAGGCATCGGTGTGCCATTCAATCCAGTAGAAATTGTTCGTGCAACATTAAAAGGATTATAATGGTCTCGACGGGCCCCACGAAAATTCCAACACTGCTGCCAGTTAGCCGCGTGTATAGGAAATCCCCAATCATCTTTCATAGTTGGGTTACCATCACCACGACCATCCGCTCCGTGACACTCAAAACATTTATTTTTAACCATAAGTTCTCGACCAGCATCAATATCAACCTGAGGTATTCCCTCGTAATAGGGCTCTTTTGCTCCCCATGGATTCTCACCAAGGTCAGATACCATATCTGTTATTACCTCATCCTCGTCACTCCAATCTCTATCCTGAACAAGACTCTTAACAAATTGAACAACCGCTTCAATTTCTTGCTTTTTCAGAAAATCACCCCATGCCGGCATAGCTGAACCAGTTAGTCCGTGAGTAAGAGTTTTAATTAAATCCTCATCTCTCGGCAAATCTCCTGAGTTTGTCCATCGTATCTTGAATGTTCCTTGAGTAAAGTTTCTTGGTTTGGTCCACAGTCGATCATGAGAAGGACCGTCACCTGCACCCTCAACTCCGTGACACCATACACAACGCTTGAAATATACTTTTTTCCCTTCCTCAAGCAGTTCCGTTTTTATTGGATCAGCAGGCCTCTCAGTTAGCTCAGCAGAAGCTGTCCCAACAAACAAAGTAGAAAACAACACAGGCAGAAGAAATTTAAGTTTCTTTCTGGCATTAATTTTAATGTTCATTTTAAATCCCCACTTAATATTTTTAAGGTTATCCATTCAACCATTTTGATTATAATTAATGACTACTCTGCTGTAGCTCCCTCGGTATCGAAAGTTCTAGGATGCCACCCTGTATACCAATATTCAAACAGGATAACCTTCCACATTTCATCTGTGGTCAGATGCTCTTCCCATGGAGGCATTGCTGAAGACCAAGGCGTTGATTCATTTGGAAGCCCCGGTCCACCTTTAGCTACACGCCAGAACAGAAATGATTCCTGAAGCATCGCAATCGTACCCGGATCAATAAAGTTAGCCGGTGTAGGGTTGAATGCGTGAGAGAACATACCAAGACCGTTTAACTGATCTCCATGACAATAGTGACAATTCTGGAAGAATACAGTACCTCCTGCAGTCACATTTTTCATATATTCAGAGTCATCAAGAAACGGGAAACTATCTTTATAGTTATCCTGCTCATCAGTTCTAAATGGATTACCCGCTTCTTCAAGCTTATAAGTTACACCATGAACCTTAGTTGTCGAAGGAGGCGCTGGATGCACCGTACGAAGCTCAACAGGCTCTGCAAAAGATGGGTAAAGAGTATTGTAAGTTGCAAACCCTACCAAAATAGGCAGTGCAGTAAACACTACTATTCTCGCCATCTTATATTCGCCGATGATAGTCTTAACGATCGGTGATCTAAACTCCCTAAAAGTAGTCGGATCTTGACTAATATATAGAAATGTTCCGATAGACCACAGCATCATATATGTGACGAAAAGAGTCCACGGTATATGAGGTGTTAGGATTGAATCGTAAAAATAAAACCCTAAAAGCCAGACATATAAAGCTTTTTGTGCCATTGGGGGCTGCAACTTCATTCCCACATTGACAACAATTAGATAAAAACAAAACAATAGATAGTATACATATTGGTTTTGCAACCACCCGAGTTCCTTTGGTGTAAAAATAGGGAACAGACCGTAATGGAAAACCGCCCAACCCGCTACTGCCAGGATTAAACTTAATAATGATTTATTCATTGTTACCCTCTCCTATCGTTTAGCCTTCCGTCTGACTTATAAAATCGACTAGTTTATCAATAGCATCTACTGATAGTTTATGCTTAAAATCCTGCGGCATTAAACCATCTGGGTAGACCTCGTTTTCCTCTTCATTCATTACTAGGTATGCGCTAGGGTTTAGAATCGACTCCCTCACGTACTCCTTAGTATTTGTAGCTTTCCCCTTGTACCTAGGATCCTTAATACGCATAGGCGCATTAATCTTTTCGTGCAATTTAGGCCCAAGTTCTCCCATTGCACCTTCAATCCCAGGAATAGTGTGACATAAAGGACAACCAAGAGTATTGACTATCACATCTATAGATTCCGAGCCCGTGACGAATATTGGTGCTTCGCCATCATCACTAGCTGTTTCTTCTTCATCCCCATCACCAGGCGTCGGCAAAGGCACTGTAACTTTCGAGTAATCGCCTGGCTCGTTATAAGACTGAAGATAGGCAATAACAGCATTAACCTCTATCGGACTTAAACTAATAGGCGGCTTATTAATTGTCGGCATCGGAGACTTCGTATCTCCCGCCTTACCATAGCCCTTAACAACATAACATGTTGGACACATCATGGACTCGCGGATATAATCCTCAGCGATCATAGAATCATGCCCACCTGCTCCTGGTCGTCTATATTCTTCAGGAATTTGTGATGGATCACCTTTGATAATTCCAGAACCAGGTTCTTTGTCATTCACCTTCACCGGAGAAGTCATATAACGCTCCTCTTTAACCCGAGTAGCACCTCGCTGACCAACTCCAAAAAGATTTGGACATCGTCCAATATTATCTCCTGCATCAAATGTATGACAAAGAGGACACTGTCCTTTTCCGATAGCCTTTTGACCTGCAATCTGCTCTGTACCAAATATAATTACACGTCCCATCTCTGCGTATTCTTCCATGGTAACCTCACCAACCAATTCAGTAGCTTTTGGCGGAGGATCGGAGCGCTGCTGTGGTAACCAGTTGCTATAACCAGCAAGCAAAACCGATACAGTTGTCCACCAGAAGAAAGCCCTAATAATTGGCGGAGATTGATCTTCAACCGAATTACTCTTAAAAAATATACCCCAAGCTAGCAATAATACGAAAATAGTCAAAACCATTTTGCCAAAAAAGAACGACATCTGCTCAGCTTGATTCAGACTAAACATGTGAATCGCTTCAAGAAACATAACAACGAGAAACCCGCCAAATATGCTTCCCCAAAATTTTCCATTCACATCCTCGCGCTCACGGCAGTGCCTTACAACGTTAATAAAAACGTATAGTGCGAATACCGTAAATGCCAGCGTCAAAAAACTCCATAAGATATCACGTTGCTCTGGAAGCATCCCCCACTCCTTTATAATTCACAATAATATACTTGTTAATATACCCTACCTAAACCTTAAGCGCGCCCAACTACTGTTGCTGCTGAGCTGGAACTGGAACAGCTTCTGGCGCCTTATCTGCTGCAGCCTTAACAGACAGACTAGCTACCCAGAAAACCACGACAAACTGAACCCAAACAAAAAGCGTATTAAAGGTCAGCATTTTACCCGCTTCACCGATAGTCAAAGTGTAGGCATCTACTGAATTATCTCTCAATACTTCTGTTACATGCCAGAACTGTCGTACAGCCGACCGGATATAACCCATCAATCCCATCAACCATGTGAACGAAATCGCAAGCAAGAAGATTGCATACGTTCCAACCTTTGATTGGGTTCCCCATTTAATATCCCCCATAGACTCTGAATCCTTGAACATGGAAATATTAATAGCGGTACCCGCAAACAATGTCGTCAAAGTGGTAGCCACCTGAGGCACCGAAAGACCTACACGCTGATTTGCAGGAAGAAAATAACCATAAACACCCAAGAAAATAATATTTAATGCAGCTCCAATGAAAATGGCTGTTATCCAGCAGTTTCCGGCTGTTGCCCATGGAACTGTAATTTTCTTATTAGCTTTTTGATAAAGCAAGAAACACAGCACAGTACAAGTAATCATCAAGTTCACGGCCGTGTTCTTAGCCGACATGACCCCAAAGTGCCCTACAATTGGATGTTGAGCTCCTCCCATTTCTTTCAATTCTCCAGGGGTCATAACGATGGTATGAGGCGTCATCCACATAGTAAAACAAACGATCAATAACAGAACCATGTACTTACAATATTTCATGTAACGCTGCGAGCCATTGACTCGCGACATACTGTTATGTAGGTAGGAGTTTGCAGCGAAGAACAGCAAACCAATCATCACAGCCTGGATAATAAACAACCAAGCCATAATTCCACCCATCAAAGTGATACCCATCTGCTGACGGAATGCATAGACTTCCTTCATTAGCCAGTAACCTGCAAAGGGCAGAGGTATCAAACCAAAAATACAAATAAACATGGCAACGTAACAAACCCAGTCATAATGAGCCTTTGTTTCTTCATCTTTTGCAGTCAAGTAATGGTATGCAGCGTATGCTCCAACGATTCCACCACCAAACACAATGTTGCCTAAAATTCTATGCACACCAACCGGATTCCACAAAGTAGAATGAATAACATGCCATATATTACCAAGAAACCTACCCTGCTCATCAATTCCACCAGGAGCCTGCATAAAGGTAGCCCAGGAATTGGCTAGATACATTAACACGGTCCCAATAAGATTAAGGAGAACCGAAATACTACAATGAACCCATTTCAGAAAACCACCATCATTCATTTTATCCCAGCCATAGTAGTAAACATAAAGAACACCACTCTCAGCAAGAAACATTAATGCGTAAACGTGCATTACCGGGCGAAAAATTGTCGCCATATATTTAAAAAATCCAGGGAAAAGAGTAATAAAAGTAAACAATAAAATACCACCCAATATTGCTGTCCACGAATAAGCAGTAAGACTTACTTTCATTAAATCGTGGGCTAAATGGTCATATTTAGCTGACATTTCCGGGTCGCTCTCGCGAGTACGAATTCCAACAAACTCAATCAACATACAGAAAATTGGAACGGCAAGAACAAAACTACCAAAATATAAATGCTGTTGGTTTGCAACCCAAAGGATTATTCGACTAGGAGCAAATTCGTAATTATTATAGTCATTTTCGCCTAATTCGGGGGCCGGTGCACCACTCACAGGTCCTCTTAAAGGATTACCCTCAAAGTCTCTATAGAAGACATCCTGGCTCCACTCTATTTCAGGGCCACCTTCTCCCTCCACTTCTTCCTCAGCAGCCATAACCTCTTTTGCAAAAGCCTGCTCAGCAAAAGCCTGCTCAGCAAAAGCTTCTTTTGCATAAGCATCTCCAGTCAATCCTGGCATCATGTAAA
>CAJJDL010000289.1 GCA_905182935.1 uncultured Nitrospinaceae bacterium
TATTTTCTAACCATTTGCAAGTGCAGAGGTGTCCGAGAGAGTTAGAAGTCATACTTGTTTCACTAAGATCAATGGACTTAAGGTACTTTAGGGGTTCCATTGAGAATAATTTTTTAAAATCATTTTCCGTAAATCGATTTCCCTGTAAATTTAGGCTTTTATTATGCCGATCAAGCCTTTGAAGAACAAGTTCTCCAAGATCAGTATCATTGGCATTTTTTTCAAATGAGCGCAGAAACTCAAGGCTGTTATCAATGTCCTTAGCTTCTTTCATAGGCCGAAATGCAAGTAGTATAAAGATTGATTATAAATTAGGTTTATCCTTAAGATTTTACAGGGGATACATTGAAAAGCAAGTAAAGCGATTAAGCCATCGCAGAACATAGTAAAAACAATAAAATCGAGTTTAGTGAGATAGGAGATCAGTTGAGGTTTACAGATACTGCCTTTGATACACCTCGCTCTTCCATAGTAATTCCATAAAGTACATCAGCAAACGACATAGTTTTCTGGTTATGGGTGATAAGGATGAACTGAGTATTTTTAGACATCTCCTTAAGCATCTGTTGAAACCGAATAACATTTGCTTCGTCAAGAGGGGCATCGACTTCGTCTAAAAGACAAAAAGGACTAGGTCTTACTTTAAATACAGAAAACATTAGAGCAATAGCGGTCATCGCTTTTTCTCCTCCAGAAAGGAGAGTTAAGTTCTGCATGTTTTTTCCAAGAGGGTTAGCGCTAATCTCAATTCCCGACTCAAGCGGATTAGATGCATCGGTAAGTGAAAGCTCAGCCGTTCCGCCGTGAAATAAGTGGGAAAAAATTTCTTTAAAATTAATGTTAACTTGCTCAAAAGTGTCAAGAAATCTTTGTTTAGTGGTGCGATTGATTCGCTTAATAGTCTGATGAAGAAGATCGATGGAATCGGCTAGATCCTCCTGTTGGGTTTTAAGAAACAGATAGCGCTCATTAGTTGTTTGAAAATCTGATAGTGCAGCTAGGTTCACTTCTCCCATACGTCCTATTTTTTCTTTTAATTCACGCGTTGTTTGGTCCACTTCTTCTAAGTTGAACTCTTCTGCTGGCCGGTTCATTAACTCAGAAAGAGAGACGTTAAAATCTTCGAAAGTACGCTCCTCAATGTGAGTAAGCTGAATCTTAATTTCAGATCGTTTCAGTTCAGTTTTTGAAATCACTTCGATTAGTTCCTGAATTTGTCTTGAGAGATCCTTTGATTCTTTTTCCATTTTTTTGATAGATCCCTCTTTTTCTCGAAGACTTTCCTCATCATTTATTGATTCCTCTTCCAGAAGATCCTTTTCTCTTAAATTTTCGAGAATTTCTTTTTCGATCAATTCAATCGCTTGCTGAGTCGAATCTATTTTTTGTTTGCTTTCTATTGCGTCGTTCTCTCTTTTACGGATTTGATGGAGATGGTTTTCCTGCTGGAGGTCTAGTCGGTTAATTTCAGTTAGAGTATTTTCTCTTTTACCCTTCAACGAAGCTATGCGGACTTTAATAACTCCTATTTCATTAGATTTCTCTTCTAGTAAAGATCTTTTTAAATCAAGTTCTTGACGAAGAAGATTTAAGCCATCTTCCTGTTGGATTTTTTTAGAGTTTTCTTTTGTTATTTCTGCAAAAAATGATTCTTTGCGTAAATTTAATGTAGAGAGTTCCTGTTGCCCGTCGTTTTGCTCTTTTTTAAGTAGTGATAACTTTTGTGCAAGGCGTTCTAATTCGTTGTCATACTGTTCTTGTTTATTTCGACTATTATTTAAAGCCAGTTCAACTTCATGAATAGTTTGACCAGCTTCTTCAAGTCCCTTTTCCATGATTGATAGAACGTTTTTATTTTTTTCTAAAACCTCTAGGGAGGACTGGACGTTTTCTTTGAGTCTATCTGTGTTGGTTGTAAGTTCTTCCATTTCACGGTTTTGTGTAAGCAGATTAGAGGAAATCTTCTCAGTTGATCCACCAAAAACCATCCCCTGAGGATCAATCATTTCTCCATTTTTAGTGACTACGGCGCCGTGAAATTGTGGATTATGAAAAACCTGAATAGCTGTGTCAAGATCGGTGACAAGGATCACATTATGTAGCAACATTTCTATCACTTGTTCGTACTCTTCTTGACATTCTACAAAATTAAAAGCTTTACCAATTATGCCTGGGTTTCCATTCATATATACAGGTGGAATTTCACTTGTTTTTCTATGCAAGGGGATAAATGAACCTCGTCCCGAAGAGTTTTCTTTTAAATAAGTGATAGCTTCGATAGAGTCATCATAGGAATTAACGATTACACTTTGAAGTTTTTCTCCAAGTGCTGTTGTGATAGCTGCTTCATACTCTACGGGAGTTTTTAAAACATCGGCTAGAACTTTATGAAGTCCATTTAGACGACCACCGTTTTCATTGCAATTCATTAAAGATCGAACTCCATCCTGAAACCCTTCGAACTTATTTCGTAGTTCCTTAAGAGAACTCAATAGCGAAGATTGTGATAGGTAATCATCTTTTAGTTTATTAAATTGGTCTACATCCAATAACGATTGTTGGCGTTGATGTTCGGTTTTCTGGTGAAGCACGTCTCGATTATTCTTAAGATCAGCGAGTTGTTTTAATTTCTCTTCAAACAAGATATTAGATTGATTCAAGGCTACCAAGGCTTCTTCTTTAAGAGAAAATGTCTCATCACATTCGGTAGTCAATTTTTTATCTCGGATTTCTAGTGACTCTCTTCGACTTTCTAACCCGGCTAATTCACTTTTTATTTGGGCAATGTTGTGTATTAGTTCCAAAGAAACTGAGTCAGCTTCTTTAACTTGGTTGTCTAGATTGTTTAGTGCGGTTCTGTTTTTATCAAGCACTTGATTTTCTTCGATTAATTTATTCTCTTCAGTCTTTATTTCCTCGGACAAAGTTCCAAGTTGCATGCGTTGGTTTTCAGCTTGACTGATTTGATCAGCTATTTCTTTCTGTAGTTGGGAGATGTCATCAGCCGCTCCTCGGATATCCGTTTCAGCTTGGTCAGATTGAGATTTTTTTAGTTCAATGGCATGTTCGTTTTCACTTATTTTGTTGGCCAGCTTATAAACGCGCTCTCTTTTTTCATTCAATCGAGCGAGAGCTTCTTCAATTTCAAAGTTCAATTGAATAATTTGGTTGTCGAGAAAAGAAGCCCGTGTATTTTTTTCGGTTTTATCCTCAGCTTGAACTACGTATTCTTCTTCAAGTAATTTTAGGTCAATTGAATATTGTTGTATTTTTTTTGCGAACAACTTCAAAGAAAGTTCTTTAATTTCTCCCTGGTATTTTTTATAACGTTCGGCCTTGGCTGCCTGTCTTTTCAAAGATTCGGCTTGACGACCCAACTCTTGTACGATATCTGTAATACGCTCTAGGTTCTGAGTTGAAGCGTCTAGTTTGCGTACAGCTTCATTTTTGCGGTGTTTGAATTTTAAAATACCCGCGGCTTCCTCTATTAAAATGCGGCGATTTTCAGGTTTTGAAACGATAATATCTTGAATATGTCCTTGTTCGATTACGGATAGTACTTTTGGACTAATCCCCACATCCATTAAAAAATCAGTTATATCCTTAAGCCTACATGGTACTTGGTTGATATAAAATTCACTTTCACCGGAGCGGTGATAACAGCGTGTAACTTTAACTTCATCTGCAACGTTGGGTACGTTGGCGATTCTAATGCCTTTTGGGACGCGGCCTAGGGTCAGGGAAATTTCAGTTCTATTTACCGGTTTTCTTGTGGAACTACCATTAAAGATTAGATCTGCCGATTTTGTTCCACGCAAGGATTTGGAGCTTTGTTCTCCTATAACCCAGCGAATAGCGTCAGAAACATTGCTCTTTCCACATCCGTTGGGACCAACAATAGCAGTGAATCCAGAGGTAAAATCAATATGTGTCCCATCGACAAATGACTTGAAGCCGTCTAGGTCTAGACTTTTTAGTAGCATATGAGACCGATACCTCTAATAGTTTCAAGGGCCTTAATCCCTTTTTATTTTGTAAGAGACTAGACCATTCATTAGGTCTTGTAAAGGAGAAAATATACCACTTCTAGAGGTATAATTATATATGACCACAATATATAGTGGTACTTGCTAAATATTTGTTTAACATTACCATGGTTTTAAGGGTTAATTTTTATAATTAATTATTAGTCTATTGATATAGAATGAGTTGGAGGATAGTTATGTTTTACCAACATTTATTCATCGAAAGGGACTGATCGCATGAAGTTTTATTCTTATAATAAGTGTGGGACTTGCCGTAAAGCTAAAAAATTGCTTGATAAATATAAAGTTTCCTATGATGAAATCGATATTACAGAAGCGCCACCCTCAATGACTGTCCTAAAAAGAGCAATTAAAGCAAAAGGGATGAAAAAACTGTTCAATACTAGTGGTGTGCAGTACAGAATTCTGAAGATTAAAGAAAAAATAGAAAATATGACAGAAGCTCAGGCATTAGACCTTCTTTCTGGTAATGGCAGGTTGGTCAAGCGGCCTATTGCGGTTGATGAAAACCGAATAACTGTAGGCTTTGATGAAAATGAATATAAGGAGGTTTGGTCGCAAGGTTAAATATTTTTAGTAAAATTGACTCGTAAGCTACAAACCTATGGATTTATTGATTTTTAAAACTAAGTTAAAAAGCCTATATCCCGTTTCTCGAGATTTAGTAGTAGCTGATCCTTTAATAGCATCGGTCATAGTGTTGTTATTCAACTTTGATAATAAGGTTTTTGTTTTAATGACACGCCGCTCTAAACAATTGAAAATTCATCCTGGGGAGATGTCATTCCCGGGTGGAAGATATGAAGAAGAAGATGGCAACTTACTAAATACAGCACTCCGAGAAACTAGGGAGGAGGTTGGAATGAATTTTGATGAATCTCAAGTAAGCGCGACTCTTCCAATTGTGCGAACCCTTACGGGTTATGTAATAACTCCATATGTTATTATTTTGCAAGAGCGTCCACAAGTTGGAGAATTGAGTGACGAAGTGGATGAAGTTTTTGAGATTCCACTTGTAAATCTACTTTTGACTCAGGTAGAAAATACTGAATACAAAGAGGAAGAAAATAAGTATGTTTACTGGCATGACGCCAACCGTATTTGGGGTGCGTCTGCAAAAATTTTACAAGAGATAGAACGACTTCGTACCATTTGAATAACTATTGGTAATAGAGATTTAGCCTATGCAAGATATTCGTATTCTTTTTCTAGCACCCAATTGGAGGGTGTCATTGCTGCGCTCATTTAAGAAGTCGCTGTCAGGTAAATTTTTTTTGGTTGGAGCTGACAGTGATCCTTATTCTGCTGGATTGAACGTTGTGGACCAGAAATATGTGATACCCCAATTTGTAGAACAAGGATGCATCGAAAGAATAAGAGTTATTTGTGATAAGGAAAATATTGATACCATTCTTCCGATGACCAATAAAGCAATTATTTTTATGGATAAAAACCGTGAATGGTTTAATGAGGAAGGTTTAGCATTGTACCTTGCAGATCATAGTGCGATTAAGATTTGTCATGATAAGCGCAGTTTGGCAGTTTTTTTTTCAGAGAATAATATTACTTCTCCGGACTTGATAAATGCTAAAGAACCATTTCCAGGATTTCCTCTTATTGCTAAGGAGCCTTGCGGCGAAGGTAGTAAAAACTGTTTCAAGGTAGAAAATCAGACCGACCTAGATTTTTATTCAAAAAAATTACCAAGCCATGTTTTTCAAAAATTTATTAAGGGTAGAGAGTTTAGTGTTGATTGGTTTTCCGATAAAAATGGCGTTCCTATTGTAATAGTCCCGCGAGAAAGATTAGCAACTCGAGGAGGCGAAGTTATGACAAGCCGGATAGAAATGATTCCTGACATTATTGAATCTGCTAAAAATTTAGGAACTCTTCTTAAGCTGCGCGGTCCTGCTAACTTACAAGGTATTTTGGACGAGTCAGGAAGTTTTTTCTTTACTGATATTAACCTGCGTTTCGGGAGTGGCGTTTTGCACACAATCTACGCAGGGGCAGATATACCCCGAATGATGTTTCAAGAACTCGTTGGACAACTAGTTGGTAAAATAGATAACTGTATAATGGATGGATCTAAGATGTTTCGCTTTCATGATGCTATATTTGATTCTTGAGTTCTAATTTTCTCTTGCTAGACAAAACTACTTAAACATCCTAGTATTTGGCTGGCTGCGGTGGTTGTAATTAAAAATATAGATATGATGCAAAGAGCGTCATAAAACTTCTATTTGATGTATTTTTTTTAAATTAAAACTTAAGTGAATCTACCTATTCCGGCAAAAGACCGACTAATTTTTGCGCTCGATATTCCTAATCGTGAAGAGGCTGAAAAATATGTTCGTCTACTCGGCGAATCGGTTGGTTGTTTTAAGGTGGGTCTTGAACTCTTTATCAAAGAGGGGCCAGATATAATTAAAATGGTTAAGGAAAATAGTTCTGCGTCTATTTTTCTAGACCTTAAATTGCATGATATCCCAGCTACCGTAAGTTCTGCATTGATTTCAGCTGCCACACATGAAGTTAAATTTATTACCATTCATGGATCTGGAGGTAAATCAATTTTACAGACTGCGGCCGAAGTTAAAAGTTTAGGTTTGGAGGTTTTGGCTGTTACAGTTCTCACTAGTGTTTCAGAATCAGAACTTAAGGGTTTAGGGTTTAAGGAAAATCTTAGTTTGAGTCAGTTGGTGCTCAACCGAGCCAGCGAAGCTGAAAAATATGGTTGCGCTGGAGTTATTTGTTCTGGTGAAGAAATATCTTCAATAAAACGAGTATGTAAACCTGACTTCAAGCTAGTGGTTCCTGGAATCCGTCCTCTATGGGCCGAAGTTAGAAAGGACGATCAAAGCCGCACTATCACACCCAAAGATGCTATTTTAAAAGGAGCCGATATGATTGTTGTCGGTAGACCGATCCGCAATGCCAAAGAACCTGATGTTGCTGCAAGAAAAGTAGTTGATGAAATCAGATCTGCTCTTATTGCTTAGAATGGCAATTTCTCAAGCAACTTTATAATTAATCTAAGATTAATATTTGTAAAATATGGAGATTTCATCATGTTCCAAAACGTTGTGCATTTTATTTATTTCCTCGGTTTAGTGTGTTGGATTGGTAGTGTTGTGTTTTTTTCATTTTTTACTGCTCCTGTAATTTTTAAATTATTAGACCGTGAAAAAGCTGGAGAAATAGTAGGTATTATTTTTCCGAGGTATTATTTTTTGGGTTATGTATGCGCTGCATTAATCTTTTTTTCCCTGATGGTTAGCGACCCAAATATCTTTAAAACTAAATCAATACTACTGTTTATCATGATCGTCGGATGGTTTTATGCCGGAATGATTGTGAGTCCAAAATCGAGAAAGTTAAAAGCTCTCAGGCAGGCAGCTAGTTCCATGGATGAAAAAGAAAATTTCGAGGCACAGTTTAAAAAAGTTCATTCTCTGGCGGTTAAATTAAATGGAACTGTATTGGTTGCAGGCCTCGGACTATTATGGTTTAGCGCCGAAGGATTCCAGCTTTGAATGTTATTTTTTTACAATGTCTTGCGTTGAACTTTAATCGTCAAAATATTAACAAACGTTTATCTAGAATAATCAAGACTATGGGTAGGCGGATCGAATTTTTATTCTATGGGTAAATTTTATTTACAGTCTAGTTAAATGGCAGAAGGTGTTTTATTAAAATGCCGCAAAATTTTCGGTAGAAAAAATTACTTAATTAATTTTAAAATACATTTGGGAAAGTTTTATTGCTAGTTTCTTTTTTGTAAAGGTGGAGCTAAAAAATTTAATTCCTTTATAAACCGTTTGCCTGATTTTGGGATATTTTTAACTTTGTTTCTTATGAGGACGTCTTTAGCTTTTAAAAATTGACCATAGTATGCATGGTTGGCCTTTATATCGTTAGAAATAACAGCTCCTTTTAAGGAGACTCCGGCAAATGCTCCTTTGCTTCTTGAGTAAGAGTATATTTCCCCTTGCATGCCTATATCAATTGCTGCTTCAGCATGTCTGCCAATCGGTCCTGCAGAAACTGCAGCATCGACTCCTAACGTCAGTTCATCTTTAAGTAGACTCTCTAAACCTCGTTTTGTCATCACCAATAGGACTAGATCGACTGCTTCAGCTCCGACTTGGAATCCAAAACTCAACCCGGTTTGGGTAAGGAATGTTGGCGGTCCAAATGCCCCATTTTTCTTCGCACGCATCGATGCTACTCCTTCACCATATCTACCACCAATGAGAAATCCCGCTTTAATCAAGGTTGGAAAAATAAGAATGGCCTTTGCCTGGGAAATCAATTCGCTCGGGATTTCTTGGTCTGGGGAGTTCATTATTTCATCTATTACAGCTAATGAATCTTTGAGAGTTTTTTGTTCGTTATAATCGTTAGCTTGGGTATTTATAGGGAAAAAAGAAATAAATAATAAAGCTAAGACAATTTTTCTCATAAACGCCTCCAATTTTAAAGCTTTTTTATATTACGCTTGTTTAGATTAAAATTTAATGAATAAAAATGATATTTAGAGCCAACATAAATTGAAGAATAAAAATATAACTGAGCCTAGGGTAGAAAATTTAATGTGAAAGGTCAAACCGGTGAATTGTAAGGAAATGTTTTAAAAATTATTTTACCTTCTAATTTTGTTAACATACTTAACTATGATTGAAAAAGAAATAGCAAAATACCTTGATAAGGGTGGTCTTTTGTCAGGTTGTATAGAAGAATTTGAGCATCGACCTGAGCAGATTGCTATGGCTGAAGCTGTAGGAAGAGCTTTTGATAATGAGCACCACTTAATTGTCGAGGCCGGAACAGGGACGGGAAAAAGCTTAGCTTATTTAATTCCTGCCATTTTGTGGGCAGTAAAATATAATAAAAAAGTAGTGGTATCAACCTATACCAAAACTTTACAAGAGCAGCTTCTGTATCATGATATCCCTCTTCTTCATGAGAAATTAAAAATTCCCTTTCGATACGCGTTGTGTTTGGGCAATGAAAACTACCTTTCATTAAGAAGGCTAAAGCGAGCTAGTCAAGCAGGTCTTTTTACAAGGGCTGAGGAAGATGAGCAAATGGAAGCGATTTTTGGCTGGGCAGGTGAAACTTTAAATGGCACAAAAGGCGACCTGCCGTTTGAACCGCTTCCTGCAGTATGGGAAGATGTGGGTAGGCAAAAAGATTTATGCCTCGGTAAAAACTGTGAAACTTACAGTACTTGTTTTTATTTTAAAGAACGAAAACGCTGGTTTGGCGCACACTTATTGATTGTAAATCACCACCTTTTTTTTGCTAATGTTGCTAACAATGGTGCAGTACTTCCCCGGTTTGATGCTGTTATTTTTGATGAAGCACAAAATATTGAAGAGTCGGCGACCTCTTTT
>CAJJDL010000290.1 GCA_905182935.1 uncultured Nitrospinaceae bacterium
GGCCTTAAGATTACCATTTTAAAGCTTGATCCATACATAAATGTTGATCCTGGAACGATGAATCCTCTTCAACATGGAGAGGTTTTTGTAACAGATGATGGTGCAGAAACAGACCTTGATCTTGGACATTACGAACGGTTTACTCGAGTTAAAATGCGCCGTGCAAATAATGTTACCTCTGGAAAGATTTATCACAATGTAATCCAAAAAGAACGACGTGGAGAATATCTAGGTTCTACCGTTCAAGTAATCCCTCATATAACAGATGAGATCAAACGTCATATCTATGAAGTTGGAAATGGAGTTGATATTGTTATTTGTGAAATTGGGGGTACTGTTGGTGATATTGAAAGTCTACCCTTTCTAGAAGCAATTCGGCAATTCAAGTTTGACCTTAAGTCAAAAAATATTTTATATGTTCATTTAACGTTGGTTCCTTACCTTAAATCTTCCGGAGAGTTAAAAACTAAACCTACTCAACATAGTGTGCAGAAATTAAGAGAAATTGGTATCCAGCCTGATATTTTGCTATGCCGTACGGAACAAAAATTATCTCAAAAAATTAAAGATAAAATTGCTCTTTTTTGTAATGTAGATGTTGAATCCGTTATCACTGCAATGGATGTTAAAACTATATACGAAGTTCCTATTTCTCTTGAGAGTGAAGGGTTGTCAGATATAATTATTTCTAAGTTAGGAATTACAGCAAATAAACCAGATTTAAATCCTTGGAAACAAGTTGTAGAAATATTAAATAATCCGAAGGCTGGGGAGGTCGAAATAGCTGTAGTTGGCAAATATGTCGACTTACAAGATTCTTATAAGAGTCTTACAGAGGCTCTTGTACATGGAGGAATCAGCAATGATATGGGTGTGAATATTCATTGCATAGATTCAGAAATTCTTGAAGGTGATACTAATATTTCTAGCCTGGAGAAATATGATGGAATTTTAGTGCCCGGTGGATTTGGCGAACGAGGAATAGAAGGTAAAATTAAAGCTATCAAATACGCAAGAGTTAATAAGGTTCCATTTTTTGGTGTTTGTCTTGGGATGCATTGTGCTGTTATTGAATTTGCCCGGAGCGTTGTTAATTTATCTAAAGCGAATAGTTCTGAATTTGCACCAAATTCATTAGATCCGGTGATCGACCTTTTAACCGATCAAGATGCGAAAGGAAATAAAGGTGGCACTATGCGCCTTGGTGAATATCCCTGTCAATTAAGAAAAAATTCTAATGCTTTTAATGCCTATGGAGTACGAGAGATCTTTGAAAGACACCGGCACCGATACGAATTTAATAATCGATATCGTATTCAACTTGAAGAGGCTGGGCTAAAATTTAGTGGTTTATCTCCAAATGGAAATTTAGTTGAAATTATTGAAATTGAAGATCATCCTTGGTTTCTTGCGGGGCAGTTTCATCCAGAATTTAAATCATCTCCTATGGAACCTCATCCATTGTTTAAGGCGTTTATCTATAATGCACACTTAAACAAGGATAAAAGTTAAAATTTACTGATCTCTTAATAGTTGCTTTTGCAAAAATATTTTATTATGACTTATTTTACTAGTTTTATTTTTTTATTTAGAGTTTTTGATTTTTCTTTGCAGGATCTTTCTAGTATTTTCATCGATAGTTTTTCTGTTTGAACCATATTTTAGAGGTGGAATGTCTTTGTGAAGAGATTTTGGCGAAAAATTTAAGAAGATTATTTTTAAAGTTATATATATAGTGATTAACCGATCAAATAGTGACCTTGTAAATGTAAATGGAAGATCTTTTTGCATTTTAAACGATGTGTAAATAATAATTCCAAGTATTACAATATTTGGTATCCATACAGATATAAATGGTTCAATTTTACCGATTTTCCCCATATTCTGCATGAATATTAATGAAGTATAGTATATGACAATAATTAGAATAGATATTGCTATGCTTCCGGATTTACCAGATCTGTTTGACTTTACACCAATCGGTGCCCCAAGCAATCCAAACAGTAAACAAGTGAATGGGATTGCAAATTTTTTGCTCAATTCAACCATCGCTGTATTTATTGGTAGCCCTTTTTCTTTAAATTCATTGATTTGATTAATTAGTTGACTGATGGATAATTCTCGGTTTCCTAGCAGTGCATCTTTTTCTAGGCGCTCTGTATTCGGAATGTTTAGGTTTATTTCATAACCGCTAAATTTGATTATCTGGTATTCATTTTGAGAGTCGTTTGTGTCATGAATTGTACCGTCTTTCAATTCTAGTTGTATTTTTAATAATTCTATATTTGGTGTGATTAACGCCGTTTTAGCATTTATGATTTTTGGTGACTTCGATTGAGTCGAGTCGGCGATAAATACATCTGTTAGTTTAGATTCTCCCTCACGATTATTTGCAAGAATAACCAAATTTTTAAAACTATAATTAAATATATTTGATTTGATATCAATGTTGGTTCTGTTTTTGATGATTTTAAAAATAAGTTGTTTGTAAGCAAGATTCCCCCAGGGTAGTGCATATATCATAATGCTTGCAGCTAGAAAGTATGTAAGCATTGAAAAAAATATAACCGGTCTCATAATTTGAAGAAAACTTAAGTGACACGTTTTCATTGCAACCCATTCGTTGGACTCAGAAAATTGATTGAAGGTCGCAACAGATGAAAATAGTACGCTTATAGGAATAGTGATAGCTAAAAATGATGGGGATATGTAAGTCATAATTTGTATTATTTCTAAAATAGTCACTCCACGATTTACGATCATTTCAGCTATGAATAGAAACTTATCTAAATATAAAACCATGGTTAAAAATCCGACAGAGATTAAAAAAATTTTGGTCAATTCTCTTATGATGTATCTATCGATAATCTTTATTGGCATTATTTATATTCTGATATGAAAGGTATGTTTAAACTATATTGATTACTTAAGTTACATCAATATGAATAAAATAATTTCAATATTTAAAAAGGTTGAAATATTAGGCTATTTAAAATAGCTAAATTTCTCTAGGTTGGTTATGGTTTAAAAAAAAACTATGAGAATGAAAAATTCCTGTTTATTATTAGTCTAAATAAAATATTTGAATATATTTTTAATTTA
>CAJJDL010000291.1 GCA_905182935.1 uncultured Nitrospinaceae bacterium
TGCATCCGATAGACGAATCAATGAGTACGAGGTGATATCAATCGACTGCAAAAAATCTTTTTTAGATGTTTCGTGAAAAGGTTTCAACCCGCCTTCGTAATTTGCAAATGCGATCGAGTGAACTAGGCCATGTAGCGTATCTACTTCACTAGACACTTTTTTTTGTAAATTTTTTATTTCTTCCTCATCTTCTACATTACATACGTATATCGAAGAATTCGGAAGTAACTTTTCAACCGATTTTTTGCGCTCTTCAGACCTGACGCTGTAAAGGACGTTAGCTCCTTCCTGTTCTAAAATTTTTCCTATGTAAAAGGCGACACTTTTTTTATTTGCAACACCTATGACAAGAATATTTTTATTTTCCAGATTAAGAAAACTCATGCCGTCTCCGTTACCAGCATTGCGGCATACTCAACAGTAAGTGCTGTTTTTTCGCGAACTTTTACTTTTCCTTTTAGGTATGCGGCTTGCCCGATAATTTCTATTAATTTAACCTCTATCTCCATCAGATCACCCGGTAGTACTACATGCTTAAGTTTAACATTTGATATTCTGGTGATAAGCGGAATAAGCGATTTATTAGGTGCAGAACCTGCCCGTTTTCCCATGAGGATAGAACCCGATTGAAAAACGGCTTCACAAATAAGAACACCAGGCATGATCGGTTTCCCTGGAAAGTGACCTGCAAAGAATGGCTCATCTATTTTAATTTGTTTTTCTGTCTGGATACTACTATCAGTGATAGAGATAACTCGACTAACAAAAAGAAAAGGTTCTCGCTGTGGCATATAGTCGAGAAAATCTTTCATGACACTAAAGGCCTCCTGTTACTTCAAGATTAGCGCCGGTAATATAGGATGCCTCGGCTGAAGCAAGAAAAAGAACTGGGTGAGCCACATCTAGAGGCAACCCAAAGCGTTTCAATGGAACCATCTCAATATATTTTTTTTTCTGTTCTTCAGGAAGGCCACTAATAAAATCGGTGTCTATAAATCCAGGTGACACACAATTGACTGTTATTTTTCGTGATGCCACTTCCTTTGAGAGAGATTGAACAAAAGCTACTTGGCCAGCTTTGGAAGCAGCATAATTAGATTGACCAGCAAACCCAAGTCGACCTATTGGTGATGTGATCACAATAATCCGACCATATTTTTTTCGCATTAGATTCTGTACTGCAAACTTACACATGTTAAAGGTACCTGTAAGGTTAGTATCTATAACCTTACGCCAATCTTCTTCACGCATCATACCAACTATAGAATCAATTCGAATGCCTGAGCAATGAACCATGATCTGGAACTCTCCATGAGTTTTTTCCATATCTTGATAAAATTGCCCTACTTCATCGTATTGGGTTACATCGAAAGACCTAAGCTCAAGACACTTCGAATATTCTTTATTTGATTCATAAAAATCTTGTGCTGCTTTTTTATTGGATTGGTAAGTAGCTACTACCTTAGCTCCCGCCTTGAGGAATTCCTCTGAAATGCCTCTGCCGATACCACGAGTCCCTCCCGTTACAATGACTGTTTGTTCTTTGAAGTTAGATTTCATTAAGGTTTAGTTTTTAGGTAGGAGATTAATAGGGACTAAACCGATGTAGGTGCCATTTCTTGAATTTTATTTTTTAATGAACGCATGAACTTATCAACTTCATTTGCTACGATTACTCCATAGTTAGCTGCGCCTAGCCAACCCGACATAATAATCCCAACTGAACCAGAATGATAAAGTCCGTTGATTTGTTTCGGAAGGTCACGGCTTATTTTTAGTCCCTCAAATTTAGTACCAAAAGATGTCCCCGTCGGCGCCAAAGTGTACCGCTTAAATGTTTTTGGTGTCGCTGCTTCAAAGTAATCGGCTTTCTGACGTATATCGGGCACATATTTTTCTAGTGCATCCAACGTACTTTTAATAAGTTTTTCTTTTTCTATTTTATATTCTTCTTCACTCAGATTAGCCCAATCCTTAAAACGTGCGTTGGTTGACGACACAATAGCGAAACGATCCAACCCAGGGCGCATCTCTGGATAATAAAATGAAAATGTACGACTAGTAACCTGTTTGTCTAAAATTTTTTCGGTATCATATTCTTCTGCAACAGAAGTGAACAGAAGATCTCCCACATTATCTATTTTTTCGCCTTTCTTAATTCCAATATAGACTTGGCAACTAGAATCATTGAGACGAACTTTTTTTACTTCTTTAATAAATTCCGAGCTAAAATTTTCATCGCCAGCCAGTTTGTGTATGGTGCTCAAAATATTTGAATTAGAAAGGACTGACCTACACTCGATATCTTTTCCATTAATTTTCACACCCTTAACATTTTTACCTTCAATATGGATCTTCTCAACTAGACAATGTGTCCGAATATCCACACCATTTTTGATTAGCTCTTTTTTCATTTTCTTGATTAACTCATCCGTGCCACCTTGATAGGTAAAAACTCCCTTGTCCATAAAATTTGAAAACACAATGCCATAACTCAATGCCGGGTCGTCTAAGGTCGAACCATTGGCATAGGTTATTGGTTCCATGAGAAAACGCCATACATCTTTTCTTCCTGGAAAAAAACTTTCAAATAACTCTCGTGTCGTCATTTTTAATTCGTCATAAAAATTCATATTGCGAGCAGTCTCAAAAAAATCGTCTATAACCTCCTTAACGATACCAAACCGCTCTTGCAAAATATTTGTGAAGTCGACTTTATCGAATGTGGTTATAAGTTTAAATTGGGGATTATCAAAACGAATACCTTTGAGGCGAATAACCGAGTCTGCCATTTCTTTGGTCCAGTATTTGCGAAAAGTTTTTACCATACCAGAAGGAAAACCATGAAGAGATATATCTAAAATATGACCACCTTTACGCTTAAACCAAGTAGCTAATCCTCCCATATTATAATGGTGTTCCGCAAGAAGGACCGAATGTCCTAATTTTGCCAGCATATTTGCAGCAGTCATTCCAGCAAGACCACTACCTATAACAACTACGTCATATGCCGAATTTGCCCCTTTAAGCCAGTCTCTTTTCATAGTTTTAGCAATTGTATGAGTTTTATCTGTTTTGTGCGGATTTACTTTGTAAAACGTGCAAATTAGCCATTGAAATACCACTCAAGGTTGCACCTACAATACCCAAAAAACCTTGATCTGTGCCGCAAATAAACAAGTTCCGTATTGGAGTGGTCCCATCTTTTGCCTTTTTTGAAGACCCGTATACAGCCCCATTAAGATGCCCTGTGTATTTATAAATAGTCTTAGGTGTAAATGAGTCTAAAAATACCACAGAATCACGAAAATCGGGGAAAAATGTGAAGAGATTTTCTAACGCTTTCGCCCTCCATTCCTTTTTTGCATCTATATATTCTCGACGTGACAAAGTATTCCACAAACGAAAACTTGCTAAATTGGTCAACCTAATCATTCCTTCAGATAAATTCTCTGGATATTTAAAGTTATTAGGACAACATAACACTCCACTGGACACATCTATAAGCTCTGCTGGCACTTCATATCGAAACTGATTTTCGGTGCAAAAAAATACTATACTATTTGGATAACCAAGGTTCTTGGGTTCTTGATCCAAAGCAAATAGTGATTCCATAAACGATACTTGTCCCGTTGACCCACTATCCTCCCAATCTAATTCTAAAGGTGGGTTACAACATTTTAGAGTTTCCACGCGACCCATAGAAGAAATCAACACATCAGCCGTCAACTGATCACCGCCAACAAGGTTCACACCTTTAAAAATTCCATTTTTAGAGGTTATTGACTCTACTTCGGAGTCCATTCTCAATTCACCTCCAAGATTTTTGTATTTATCTACCAAAAGATTCAAGATATAAGTCATCCCTCCTAGCGGTTTGGCAAAGCCTTCTATAAAAATACTCTTGAACATAATTACAAACTGGTAGAAATCCATATCGCGTTCTGAGGCATTACCGTAATACATGAGAGGACAAAACAACATGTCTATAAGAATCGGATTTGAAATATAACTCTTTAAAATATCTTGAGAAGAGGTCCACTCACTTGTGAATAAAGACAGTTCATCGTAGGATTCTATTTTTTTCACTAGTCCCATAAACCCGTCTATCTGATCGGGAAACTGTTCGCTAATCTCCTGCTTAAATAATTCAAAATCATTGGTAAAATGAAGACACTTATCAGGGAAACGTATTGCCGACATTTCCTGTTCGTGAAGGCGAAAATCGTCGTGACTCAATCGGAGTTGTTTAAGTAGTTTTCCGAGTGGAGTACTCCGCGCACCCTTGGGAGCATAGTTTGTCATCGCATGTAAACCTACATCAATAGTGCGATTCTTCCGTGTATAATAAGAATTTAACCCCCCTACCACAGTATGCTTTTCAACGATAACAACCCTTTTATCAAACATGGCAAGCCGTATTCCTGCTGCCAGACCAGATAACCCAGACCCAACAACAATAACGTCGTACTTCATAAGCTTCCTTAAATTGGGGAAAAGAGCTCTGCTTGTCTGAATAAACTAACAACTGGTCTTTATATATAATACAGGCACTTATATTATAAAAATACAGTCAAATATGTAACCACCTCTGGAGTCGGGGGATATGGGAAGAGGGCAATAAAAAAAAGGAGGATAAAATCTAACTTGCTAGTTGGCGATCTTTTAAAAGTGGCTGAAGATACTTAATACAACTCGCCATGCTAACCAATTCTTGGTAATCACTTTCTGGAACTTCAATGTTAAATCTTTTGCGCAGTTCCATCACAATATCGAGAAAGTCCATTGAATCAAGGTCCATCTGCTCTCGCAGGCTAATATCATCCTTGATAGAACTAACATCTTCGTCGGGAGCAATGTCTTCCAGTATATCTACTACAGCCTGTCTTACTTCTTCTCTATTCATTATAGTCTCCTAAACTCACAATTTTATTGAATTTCATAGAAAATATCAACCTAATTATCATATCGTTTCACAATCAATACCGAGTTTATCCCAAACATACCAAACGAGTTATTCATTATATAATCTACACGGTTTAACTGTTTTGGTTGTCCAGAAACAATATTTTTTAGATAGCATATGGGGTCAAGGTCATCTAGGTTCAAAGTTTGGTGAACTAAGCCATCTTCGAAAGCTGGCAAGTTACCTGCTAGTTCAAGCGTTCCAGCTGCACCCATAGTATGACCAATGAAACTTTTCGTATTATTAATCCAAACGGCTTCTTCCTCGCCAAATACATCTCGAATTGCTTTACATTCTTGAATATCCCCCAGCTGAGTCGCCGTGGCATGAGCATTTAAAATATTAATATCGCGTGGCATAAGGTTAGCCTTCTTAAGAGCTAGGCGCATACATTCTGCTTGCCTTCCAGGTTCTGGAAGAATGAAATCAAAGGCGTCTGAATTGGTCGCATATCCAACAATTTCTCCATAAATTTTGGCTCCACGCCTTTTAGCATCAGAAAGGCGCTCTAATATATAGACGCCACCCCCTTCAGCGCAAACAATACCGTTACGATTCTTGTCAAACGGGCGACTCGCTTTAGTTGGATCTTCATGCTCGGCAAGCGCACCCTCGCTTTTAAAGCTCGCAAAGATACCAAAAGTATGAATACTCTCAGATACCCCGCCAGCTAATGCAAGATCTACCTCACCCAGTCGCAACATCTGTAAACCTTGAATAACTCCCATATTCCCAGCCGCGCAAGCAGCACCTATAGTATAGTGCGGGCCAGTGATTTTCATATTGAGAGTCACTTCACCTGCAGGGTTATTAGCTACGGTACGCGGGTTATGATGATGTGACCAGAACTTGGTATCGTAATTATACTTACTGATATTATAAATTTCGTTTTCTGTTTCCACATTGCCGTGCTCAGTAACACCAAGATAAACTCCTACCCTTGAGCGGTCTATTGATTCAAAGTCAATTCCAGAATCATTAAATGCTTCCCGACAACAGTATATCGAGATCGACCCAACGCGAGTTCCCCTACGCAGTTCTTTTTTTTTCTGATACTTTAAGGCATCAAAATCACAGACTCCAGCAAGTACTTCACCAACATAACGAGTCTCAAATTTCTTTACTCCAGACTTCCCCGCCAGTAAGTTCTCACGAAACTCTTTGAGATTGTTACCATTTGGGGCGGTAAGCCCAATGCCTGTTATAACAATTCGTTCTTCAGGATACACCTGACTATTCATGCTTTAAAGTTGTCTAAGGGATATATAAATAGCTCTATAAAGGCAGGGGGAAAATAGTATTTGGATACATAAACTCTACCATAAAAAATAATTAAAAACACTACATTCCTTCAGCTACCCATACTCGAATACTTTTTAACCTACACACTCTCATCTATTTTATCAAAATAGGGGAATATTTAGCCTTTTAATAATATACTCTTATTTTTTTATGCTTAAATTGAAGTTTTTCTTATTTTAAGCTTTAGTGTAAAATAAAAAATAC
>CAJJDL010000292.1 GCA_905182935.1 uncultured Nitrospinaceae bacterium
TTTTCCCCGTAAGTCAGATAACGCGATTTTTTCTCCAGTAGTGGAAGTCAAAGAAAAATTAGGAGCTACATCACCAGCAAGCGGCACCTTTGCATGAGAAGACTGAACCAGAAAAAAAACTGATAAAAAAATAGAAAATATAACTTTATACATTATCAAACTCCTTAAAAGAGAAAACCTGAATAAAAAAGATACAAAGCATATCTTGATTACTAGGGAACTATTATTTATATAACTTTATTTTAAACCAGCTTAGTTATCTATAAAAGCCTAATCATTTCAACAGAGCATTATTTCTAAAAATTTTAGAAATCACTTAAAAAAACCATTGTTTTTAAATGATTTATTTAAATTTTCTTCGCCGACAACTCAACCTTGACTTGACTCGATATATATATTACAAATGGACTAAAACAACTTTGGTCTTATTTATGAAATTTTTTGCATATCTATTTATTTTTCAACTCCTTACACCCGGTTCTGCTATTTCTGGATCGATAAAAGGAAGCGCTCTATTTTCAGGCAAGAACATACAACTAGAAGCTCACAAAACAGGAAAATATAAAAAAGCATGTGGTGTGACAATCATCAATGAATCAATGCTCGTTAATAAGGGTAAAATTAAGAATGTCGTCATCTCTCTTCATGGAAAAAATTTAAAAACAAATACTGGTGAACATAAATTAGATCAAAAAAAATGCCGCTACGAACCCCATGTAATTACTATGCCAGTAGACTCTGAATTAAAAATTCATACAAGTGATCCCGTTAACCATAATATTCATACCTATTCATTTGAAAATGACCCGATGAATATTATGTTTATTCCGGATCAAGAGGAATATATACAGGAAATGGAAGAAGCAGAAATTATTAAAGTAGAATGTGATTTACATAGTTGGATGACAGCATGGATTGTTGTAACGCCTAATGGATATTCCGATGTATCAAGTAGCGACGGCACTTTTTCAATTTCTAATATCCCACCAGGAAAATACGAATTAACTGCATGGCATGAAACACTTGGAAGCCAAAGCAAATCTGTCACAATTAATGATAAGGAAACCAATGTTAACTTTGAGTTTCCAGAAATATTGGCAGAAGAAACCAAAAAATAAGCTTACCTATTTTTTAATCTTTGATGAATGGAGACTGCGCTAACATGAATTTTAGACCTATTATTGCTATTATTTCTTTTATATCCGCTGTTTCCCTAAGTTTCAATAGTCATGCTTACCAAGAAATAGAAGTAGCTGATGGAGCAACTATTCAAGGTAAAGCTGTTCTTATAGGCAAAATGCCTTACCCTCGAATTTATCATCTAATTTTGTTTCCCAATATTGACATGTGCGCAGAAGTTGACACCGATGATGAAATGAACCGGGTACTAGATGATTTTAAAATTTCTAAAGATGGCGGTTTGAAAGATGTCGTAATCACCCTGAATCATGTTGAAGCAGGCAAACCTTTTAATAAAAAACCTATTATAATCGACTCTGAAGACTGCAAATTTTTTCCTGAAGTAAATGCAGTCCGACAATTTGAATCATTCAAAGTAAATAACTTAGATGCTGTAATGCATAATAGTCAAGTTTACCAAAAGGAGCGTGGTAAAATTATTCAAAATCTACCCATCCCACCTGAATCAATAACAAATGGCAAAGTAACCTTCCAAAAGAATTTTAAAATATTTCAAATGATCTGTGGGATGCATGAGTTTATGCAAACGTGGGGATACCGAATTCAAAACCCTTATTACTTTATTACAAAACTTGGTGGGGAATTTAAAATCGACAATATCCCACCAGGAGAATACGATCTTAATGCGTGGCATTTTCTAATGAAAACTCAATCACAAAGAATCAAAATCGCAAAAAATGGTACCACCAATATAAATTTTAAATTTAATGGAGATAAGGTAACCCGTCCGCTATATGAAACTATTAAATCTGGACGCATTAAAAAAGATGCTGCTTATCCAGGAACTGCAAAGGGTCGAGAACTCGGGAAATAGTATTTTATGGCATCAAAATTATTTGGCACTAAAATATACCTTCTCGCTTTAATATTAAGCTTACTCCAAGTATCAAAGTCAAATGGGTTTACTGGGCCCAGTGAATCTGATATGCCCTCTATCATAACAGTAGAGGGCAAATCGATTCCCCTCCAAAGTCTTAAAAACCCGATAAAAAAATCGGAACAAATTTTAGCAGAAGGATCAAAAATATATATAACAAACTGCGCTCTTTGTCATGGAGATCTGTTGGACGGAAAAGGTCTTTACAGTCAGAGTTTTAATCCACCGCCGGCAAATTTTTTACACCCTAAATCAATTTTAAGCAGATCCCAATCCTACTCATATTGGAGAATCATAAAAGGCGGGAGAGGAATGCCAGAAAGCTATAACCCATGGGATTCAGCCATGCCGGCTTGGGAAAAAGTCCTCAAGGAAGATGAAGTCTGGAAAGTTATTCATTACATTTATAGCAAAGCTGAAGAGATATCAAAACCATCAATTCAAAATATATCTACCCCCTCCATTAAGAACGGGCAAAAGCTATACGAAGACAACTGTTCTATTTGTCATGGAGATGATGGAGGAGGTGATGGACCTGGTGCAAAAATTTCCAGTCCATTTCCCAGGAATTTCATCAAAGGTCATATCAAGTTTCGTAGCACACCATTTGGTAAAATTCCTACCGATGAAGACCTTTTTAAAGCCATAACAAATGGGTCAAATGGAACAACGATGCCTTCCTGGAAGCACCTATCAGAAAATGATCGACACAGTTTAGTTCTTTACCTAAAATCTCTTTCAAAAAAATTTTCACGGTTTGTAAAAAAAAGAAAAACTCATAAAATCGTTGTCGTACCAGAACCGCCAAAATTTACGCTTCAAAGTTTAAAACGAGGGGGAAAATTATTTCTTCAAAACTGCTCTGCATGTCATGGGCTAAAGGGAAGAAGTGATGGTACCTCAACTAAAAAGGTAGTCAGCATCGAAACTGATTCTATCTGGCCGCGTAATTTAAGTAAACCTTGGAAATTTCGTAGAGGTGATACCCGAAAAGATATTTTTCTTACACTACGCACTGGCCTATCTCTATCGGCCATGCCAATGTTTTCTTCTCGGATATTCAAAGATGAACAAATTTGGGATTTGGTCCATTATGTACAGACACTAGCACCCTCCCATAAACCAACAACTAACCCAATTCTGAAAGTTAAAAAAATTGACGGTGACCTACCAGGAAACCCCAAGGACTCTCTATGGAAAACAACCAGTTCAAATTTTTATCCCTTGGGCGGACAGATCATTGAGTCTAAAAAAGTGATCTACCCGATTATTGATAATGTAGTAGTCAAAGCTTTACACAATAATAAAGAGATAGCATTTTATCTTCACTGGGATGACCCAACTGTTGATCCCGTTTTAAAAAGTTTCATTTCTGTCAAGGAATCCCCTGCTCCGCCATTACCCGAACACCTCCAAGTAGAAGAGTCTCAAGAAGTGACTACAGAGGAACCGCCTAAACCACAAAAATTTCCTGATTCAATTGCAATTCAATTCCCTGCCTCAGTCGACGATGACAGTCAAAAACCCTATTTTTTAAATGGTGATACCGAACATCCTGTCAATTTATGGAAATGGAGTTCTCACCCGATGAAGGCTTTGGAAATCAATGCGACAGGCATCAACAACCAAAAAATTCAGAAAAAACAAAATCTAGTGTCACAAGCTAGCTTTGAATTCGGTCGCTATTATCTCACGATAAAACGCCCCCTCACAACAATGGAAAAAGATGACCTCCAGTTTCGTTCAGGCCAAATAATCCCGATAGCATTTAATGCATGGAACGGATCTGCTGGTGAAACAGGCAGTCAAAAAGTCGTGTCTAGTTGGTATAACCTGATTCTAGAATAAAGTAAAAAATAAGCATCAATTAACGGAAGGTGCCATCAGAGAAAAGGTGAGAGTTTCTAGGTAAGCTAATATATCTGCTATATCTTGGGTAGAAAGCAAATCCTTAAAGTTTCCAGGCATTGTAGAAATTTTTTGGACCTTTGATTTTTTAATTTTATCCAGAGGGACATGTAGTTCCTTCCCATTTTTATCTACAATATACAACCCTGATTCATCTTCATTTATTTTAATCCCCGTTATAAACTTTCGGTTTTTGGTTAATATCATGATTGTATTGAATCCAGAGGTAATGACTCGACTTGGGTCAATAATCGATTCAAGAAGAAACTCCCGGGTTCGGCTAGTCCCGATAAAACTCAGTACTGGGCCAACTGATCCCCCATCCGTTTTAACAAGGTGACACTTGGCACAGTTTGCTATACCTTCTGGATCCTTAAAAATAGTCTCTCCCCTTTTAGAATCGCCTTTTATCGATAAATATTTATTTAACTCGACAGAGTCTGCTAAGTCACTCCCTTCTTCTTCATTATCAGGCTCGAAAGAAATTAAAAACGATGTTATTGCACGGGCCTCTTTGGGGCTGAGATGAAGATGCGGCATTTTTGTATTAGGACGAAACGTTTGCGGATTTAAAATCCAGGTATATATCCATGCAGGTGGATAGTTAAACCCAGAACGATTCAAATTAGGGCCTACCCTCCCTCCTTCATCATTTAACTGGTGGCATCCAAGGCAACTTTTTTTATTAATAACTAAAGATTCACCCACTTTAATAAGATTACTTTCTGTACCTTCAGCAGAAAACCATCTAGAAAAAAAATCTATATCAGCCTTTGATATAGCAGTATTGTTAGGGCGCTTTGTGTTTAATTTTTTTGGTACCTTAACTTTAATTTTCCATCCTCCTAGATACCTGACATAAGCAACCAACGACCAAATTTCCTCTTCAGATAAAGTGCTACCAAAAGATGGCATAAGGTGCGACTTCTTTACCTTAGCCCCTCCCTCATTAATAACTCGAAATAATTTTTTATTTGAGATTTTTTCTTGAAATTTTTGACTGGATAATTCAGCTGGATCTTTATCAAGGAACTCGGCATTAAACCCATCACCCCCCCCTTTATTACCATGACAATGAGCGCAGTAATGGAGAAATAATAATTTTCCTTTTTTCTGGGATTTAGATAAAGCTAATGTGTCATTCGAAGAATATTTACTTTCATCAGCAAATAGGGGCGAGTAAAAAGTAAAAATTAAAAAAAATATAACTAAAAGGTATCTCAAGAAGCCTCGCAAACTAAAAAATTAGATTTCAACAGATGACTGAATAAGTTTTAATTAATTGAGCCTAAGCTTTACTTTCATCGGCTTTTATTTTTAATTTAGCCAGTTTAATTTCAATTTCTGCTGCATTTATTTTTTTGTTATGCAGAACGTGCGTTATTAAAATTAATGGCAATATAAGGCCTACACCTAAATGCATATATCCGATGATTTCGCGTAATTCATCTTTAGCAACATAATAAAGAGAATATGCTGAAATCATTTGAAACCCAGGCAGTAAAACAAGCCAAACACCCAGCGCCTGTCTTGGCTTATCTTGCCAAGCATCTCTCACGTGGGTTCCCAAGAGATAACCATAAGTAATCATCATTAGAAACGCTATAAAACCATGAACTTGTAGAGAAGAAAACTGGTAAGGATGATTCTCGGGACCAAAGTCACCCTCAACCATAAACCAGGTTTTAAGAATAAAAAAAACTACTCCACTGCACCATGCAAGAGTAAATATAATGGAAAGCCACGTCCGGTGAGGTATTTCAATTTTAGCCTTATCCATGCTCTAATCTCTCACATAAGTCTTGGACATTGCCACTCTCATCAATTGAGATCGCTTTAACTCCTAATGGTTTAAAAATTGGTATCAAGGTTATATCCAGAAAAGCTACTTTGGTCAATGCATCTGCTAACATGCAATTGGGTGCAAAAACAGAAATACTCTTTTTATCTTTAAGTTCCTTCTTTGTAAAGGGATCAATCATAGCGCTTTTGTTTACATCTATATAATAATTACTGCTAGTTGCCAAGGCAGCTTGATGCATGGGTACGAAAATTAACGAATTAAAACCTTTAGTATCCGAAGCTTTAATACCAACCGATTCACCAGACCACTCTTTTATACGTAAATCGCCGCCCGCATTGACAGTGATATTCTTTACCTGATTTTCGACCATACACAATGCTCTATCGACAGCATAACCTTTGGCTATTCCCCCCAGGTCAATCAGCAGTTTTCTTTTAAAACTAATCTTTCCCTTTATTATTGAGATATCTTGCCAATTTGCCTGATCATCAACATCAATACTTTGATCTGGTAGGATACCGTTTCTCACTAAAGTGGGAGCGATGGAGATATCATATATGCCGTTAGTTACTTTACTTAAATGAAGTGCTGCCACTAATACTTCTTTCATATCTTTAGAAATAGAACACGAGTGATTATATGCTTCCCTGTTAATATAGGAAAGCTCGCTATCAGGGTCATGAAAACTCATTAAGTTTTCAATTCTCTGTATTTCAGAAAACACACACTCCGATATATCAATCAAAATATCGTTATTATTCTTTTCTGACAACACACTAACTTCGACATAAGTACCGAGTAGTGGTTTGCATCTTTTAAAATGATTAGTTGCAGATTGTTTTGTTACCGGCATGAGACTGACTTTAACCTCTACAAAGTACTACAAATGTCTTAACACTTGATTCCAGGTATGTACAAGACGAGTTACACCTTCCATAATATGACGAGAAGACAAAGTGCCTCCAGATAAATTATGTATCTGATTACCAAGCTGTAAGTGCTCCGTATGGTCTTTTCCCAAAAACTGGGCAAGCCATTTAGGATGCTTTACTCCCGAACCATAAGCTTCCCTGTATTGCAAAACCTCAATACCTTTAACTTTACCCTCATTAGTAAGTGCAACAGCTAAGTCGATCATTTCATGCTTACCGACCACTTGGTCGATAATAAACCAGCCACCCGTTTCTGTTTTCCATGCCTTTAAGTTTTCATTTCCAACCCATATACCAGATGCATCCTCAATAGCGTCCATTTGGTCATTTGTGAGAACAAGCGCTACAGGACTCATAGCAGTTGCTTGCCATAATACTTCTTTTGCTTGCTCCGTATTCATGAAGACTTCAGCATAAAGGTGTCCAACAGGTAAAAGCGCTAGACCAATAAATGCGACAACTTTAATAAAAAACTTTTTAACTTTATTAATTCCTGACATCATATTTTATATACTCAATGAGGCACGTAAAAAGATAAACTTGAGGATAATTTTAATCTATAAACAATATGGTAAGACCAACAAATACAACAACTGCTAA
>CAJJDL010000293.1 GCA_905182935.1 uncultured Nitrospinaceae bacterium
TTGATAATGGTACCTCATAAAGATTAATACCAATATTTAAAAACAGATAAGATTATTTATAGCTCATAATAAATATTAAAAACTTTTAATATAATATTAACCATACATTAATATCTAGGATATAAAATTACATAGATAGGAGTTTCTCCTCCTTCAATCTAAGGTGAAATACTATTTATTATGTATTTTTCTTTATCTCCTCTGTAAAAGAGGGACACTTTCTATTAACAATACAAAGTGTCCCTCTTTTCTTAGCTAATCAGCTCTCTTTTAATTTAAAAAATATTTTGGTTGTATAAAAAATTGAGCTCGATTTTTTCATAAGACTAAACTTTACTTTAAGCCCCTTGAAAGTCACTTTAATTAACAATCTTAGCAGGCAACGTGAAATAAGTCGTTCCGAGTCTATTCTAGAGAATATTTATTGTTCTTTATCTCTAGTACAAAATTAAATCAGTTTAAACAAAACCTTTAAATAAAGGAACAAGGAGAACTAAATGGCTCTAAATTAAAACGATCTATTTAAGTTGCTTAAAATAAATTTTATCATTTCACCAGTAATAGAGTAACCTATGCAATCGATTCGAAGAAGCAAACCAATTTGGAAAAGACCCAAAGGTTAAGGGGGTAGCTGCAATAATTTTATGCGCTTTGTAAATCAGGCAACACGTGTAAGAATGACAATTTATAGATATATAAAAAATAAAATTTTGGAGTTTTATGGATAAAAAATCATCACTCAATTTAGTCTGGATGGATTTGGAAATGACCGGACTTGACCCCGATCTTGAGGTTATAATAGAGATAGCAACCTTAGTGACCGATCACGATCTAAATATACTAGCCGAAGGGCCTTGTCTTGCTATTCATCAAAGCGATGAAATGCTTACTCGCATGGATGACTGGAACCAGAAGCATCATAACGCCTCTGGACTAGTAGAGCGTGTTCGTAAATCGAAAATCACCCATGAAGAGGCATCACGGCAAACCTTGGAGTTCATCAAACAATACTGTCCTGAAAACACTTCTCCCTTATGCGGAAATTCCATTGGTCAAGACCGAAAATTTCTTGATAAGTATATGAAAAAACTCAATAGCTATCTCCATTATCGGAACGTCGATGTGACATCAGTAAAGGAATTAGTTAAACGCTGGTACCCAGATGGCCCGAAACTCAGCAGAAAAAGTGACAGCCATATGGCATTAACAGATGTTAAAGAATCACTGAGTGAACTTATTTTTTACCGAAAGGAATACTTTATCTCTAATGGTTTAACCAGCACAAAAAAAATTTCTATGGTGGGAAATAAATCTTGAGCAAAGGAAGCATCATAACTTTAGTATTTATAACATTAATCGGTTACCTATCCTTTACCATGATATGGACAGGTAGCAAATTCCAGTGTGAAGTATGCGTCGAGTATAACGGGGTTCAATCTTGTCAAGATGTAGAAGGAATGGCAAAAGAAGACACTATAATGACTGGAATGAGTACTGCTTGTGCCGCTGTCACCAATGGTAGAACTGAATCCATTGACTGTTCAATGACCCAACCTGTCAAAATATCATGCAAGAATATTTAACCAAACCTCTCTGAACTTCTTACAAATTTAATTTTTATCGGAACAAACAAGATTATAAACTTCGCGATACTTTTCTTCAACGCTTCCCATGCTGAAACGAAATCTATCTTTGTCCATTTTTTCACCTGTCTCTGAATGCCACAAACGACAACCATCAGGACTAATCTCATCTCCTAAAAGGATTTCTCCCTTATACCGACCAAACTCAAGCTTAAAGTCGACTAGCCGAATATTGCGTTCTTTAAAAAATGTAATCATCAAACTATTAATCCTATATCCATACTCTCTTAAGACATCAAGTTCGGCCTGAGTCGCCCATTTAAAGATTAATGCATGACAATCATTTATTAGAGGGTCATGCAAGTCATCATTTTTATAAAAAAACTCTAATATTGGCGGGTCAAAAATTTTTCCTTCCTCAATTCCTAAACGTTTACATAAGCTACCTGCAGCGACATTACGAAGAACTACCTCTATTGGAATAATATCTAACCTCTTAACAAGAGTTTCCCTATCGCTTAGTTGCTCTACAAAATGCGTTTTGATACCCTTCTCTTCCAGGTGTTTATAAATACGATTCGATACTTCATTATTTATAACTCCTTTATCAACAATAGTTCCTTTTTTTACGCCATCAAAAGCACTAGCGTCATCCTTAAAGTATTGAATCATCAAAGCAGGATCTTCTGTGGCATAAAGTATCTTAGCCTTCCCTTCGTATACTTTTTCAAGTCGTTTTATTTTCATTTTTTATTTTTAAAAACCCTTTTAAATATTTTATTTATATTTTTTAACTGATCTTTCATGTTGCAAACTTTATCTAAGTCTTTTCCAGAAAGATACTTCTTAATACTGCTATCTTTTTTTAACAATGATATAAACGAACCCTTTCCTTCCCAAGACTTCATTGCATTGCGCTGCACAAGGCTATATGCGTCTTCTCGAGAAACTCCCTTGCGAACCAAAGCAAGTAAAACAGATTGAGAATAATAAAGCCCCCCTGTAATTTCCATATTTTTTTTCATATTTTTTGGATATATAATCATCCTTTTAACCAAGCCTGTCATTTTTCTTAGCATGTAATGCAAAAGAATAGTACTGTCAGGGCCTATCACACGCTCTACCGAAGAATGGCTAATATCTCTCTCATGCCATAGAGGAATGTTCTCCATTGCAGCAAACGCATTAGACCTGACTACACGCGCTAAACCACACATCTGTTCTGATATTATTGGGTTTCTTTTATGCGGCATCGCAGAAGATCCTTTTTGGCCTTTAGAAAAGAACTCTTCTGCTTCTAATACTTCTGTTCTCTGTAAGTGACGAATTTCTGTAGCGAATTTATCAACCGATCCTGCAATAATGGCAAGTGTCATAAAAAATTCAGCATGTCTATCTCGTTGTATAACTTGAGTCGAAATGGGTGCGGGTTTAAGACCTAGCTTCTTACAAACATATTCCTCAACTGCAGGATCTATATTAGAAAATGTTCCTACCGCACCGGAAATTTGACCGTATGCAATGCAATCCTTTGCGCGTTTTAAACGCTCTATATTCCGACCAATTTCTTCATACCACACCGCAAGTTTTAGTCCAAAAGTAAGTGGCTCAGCATGTATGCCGTGTGAACGACCTATAGTAGGGACGTTTTTATGTCGTAAAGCTTGTTCCTTTACTGCATCTCTAAATAACTCTAATTCTTTTAGTATTAATTTTGAGGATTCTTTTAATTGAACTGCTAACGTGGTGTCTAGAATATCGGAGGATGTCAAACCTAGATGCATATAACGATTGGCTTCACCTACATTCTCTGAAACACACGTTAAAAAAGCAATAACATCATGCTTTACTTCTTTTTCGATTTCATCAATTCGATTGATATCAAATTTTGCTTTCTTTTTTATTTCTACAACTGCCGATGCAGGAATTTCTCGTCTTTTCGCCAATGCCTCACAAACCAATATTTCGATTTTAAGCCATATGTTAAACTTGTTTTTGGGTTCCCATATTTTTGTCAGTTCGGGAAGGGAATATCTGGGTATCAAAACGAACTCCTATTTTCTATACTTAGATTAAGTTTAAGTTGAATGGTTGGCTAATTGAACCTAAAATAGATGCATTAGCTAATCAATTTTGGCTATATTAAACATTATCCACCTCTAAATCAATCTTAGAGATGAGTAAAATCACTGAAATCAGTTTTGTTTGTCTTGGAAATATATGTAGGTCACCATTAGCCCAAGGTGTGTTTCAGGACTTGGTCAATCGAGAAAAACTTGATCAAAAAATTTTTATTTCTTCAGCTGGAACCGGTAATTGGCATATTGGTAATTTGCCCGATGAACGGATGCGTCAAACAGCGCAATCTAAAGGTATAAAATTAGATA
>CAJJDL010000294.1 GCA_905182935.1 uncultured Nitrospinaceae bacterium
TGAAAACCTGTTAGTTATTGGAACCGGATCAGCACTAATAGGACTTGCATTTGCAGGAGGAAGTATCGCTTGGACACTATGGGTAACAAAGTATGCTCCTCCAGGAAAAGTATCGGCGTACATGTCGGTCCATGTCTGCCTCACTGGCATTAGAGGGACGATTGGGCCAATGATAGGCTATTGGACAGCGGCACAGGTTGGAGTAACCACGACTGGATGGATATCATGCGGGTTAATGTTTATAGCAACTATTATGCTTTTTCCAGAAATTAAACACGGACGTCGGTAAGCTCCTAAAATCTGATATCATATAAAATAAATCACAGTTTAATGAATTTTAAAAATAGTAAACATCTGAAAAAAGAGCAATATTTTGTTTTCAAATTATTATTTTGATATGATTAGGAATAAAGCAATAAAAGAACATCTAAACAAGCCTATTACAATGTTTAAGTTAAGTCGTAGATAAAATTCCCTCAAACGTGAATAAAAATTTTAACAACCAGCTAAAAATAAAACCTAACTAAGGAGAAAATATTTTGAGCAAACCGCTTATTGGAATTTTAATGGGGAGTGATTCCGATCTCTCCGTTATGGAAGAAGCCAGTAAAATTTTGGAAAATTTTGGAATAGAACATGAAATGATTGTAACATCGGCGCATCGATCACCTGAACGAACTCGTAAGTATGTACTAAGTGCTCCTAAACGGGGAATCAAAATTCTAATTGCTGGTGCTGGTAGTGCCGCTCATCTGGCTGGAGTGGTAGCTGCGGAAACAACTCTACCGGTAATCGGTGTCCCAATTGGTTCTTCAGAGCTCAATGGGCTCGATGCATTATTGTCGACAACACAAATGCCAGGAGGAGTTTCAGTTGCAGGGATGGCTATCGGGAAAGCGGGTGCAAAAAATGCAGGTGTATTAGCAGTACAAATTCTAGCGTTGAGTAATAAAAGTCTGCATCAAAAATTTTTAAAATATAAAAAAAACTTAGCTAAAGAGGTCGAACGTAAAAGTCGGAACCTTAAATCAGACCATGTCGCTATTTCTTAAAGTAGACCCACATGCTTCATTAAAGTGTCATCAGAAGTTAGTTCGCGAAATTATCAATGATGGCGGGATTATTGCTTTTCAAACAGACACCTATTACGGGTTGGGCGCCAATCCATTTAATAAAAAAGCTATTCGTCGGATTTTTGAAATTAAATCAAGGCAATCTAGCAAACCACTTTTGCTACTGATATCCGTTCAAGGTCAATTAGGTGAATTAGCACATAATATTTCTCGAGAAGCAAACCAATTGATGAATCACTTTTGGCCTGCGCCACTGACTTTAGTTTTTAATGCAGTTTCTACTTTACCCGATATTTTAACAGCAAAAACTGGAAAAGTAGGAGTGCGCTTACCAGGAAATGAGTGGACACGCCGATTGATTAAAACTGCAGGATCTCCATTAACAGCAACCAGTGCTAATAAAGAAAATGGTGAAAATCCAAAAACAGCTCAAGAAGTTTTAAACACCTTTGGAAGCAGAGTAGACCTTATTATTGACTCGGGCCCTGCACCTGGGGGTCAAGTATCAACCCTGCTTGACACAACCGTTTCTCCACCAAACTTTCTCAGGCATGGGGTTATAACTAAAAAAGAAATAGCATCTTGTATCACAAGTGAATGCAACGTGGTTTCCTAAGCACATAAATAATAACTACTCAAAAAATACTTCACTATGATCGTTGGGACAGGAATTGATATTGTTGAAATTGGACGAATTAAACACTCTATTATAAAATATTCAGACCGTTTTAAAAATAAGGTGTTTACTCAAAAAGAAATTGACTATTGTCACTCTCAAGCCGACCCGGCAAAACATTTTGCAGCGCGTTTTTCAGTAAAAGAAGCCGTTTTAAAATGTTTTGGTACAGGTATGACTGGGGGTATTTTATGGAAAGATGTTGAAGTAGATAACAAAAAGTCTGGGCAACCAATGTTAAACCTTTATGGCAAGGGAAAAGACCTATTTAACCAACTAAAAATTAAACACATCCACATCTCTATCACTCACGATAAAAGTTATGCGGTGGCTCATGCCATTGCTGAAAAATAAATCTACCTATCGCCAATAGAGTTTATTCAAGCCAATCTATATGAACAAAACAATTAACATCTCAACTAACATTAGATACATTTTTGAATACGGTCTTGTCTTAATAGTTATTTTTCTTCTAGAAAATCTATCAGCAAAAACTATTTATAGATTGGGGTGTCTTCTAGGTAACTTAGCTTACATTCTGGCAACAAAAAGAAAACGTATTGCACTTGTTAATCTCAACATCGCATTTGGGGATAGAAATTCTAAAAAGAAAAAAAAACAGACCATCAAAAATTCTTTTACCCAAGTTGCCTTATCATTACTTCAGTCTTTATGGGTTCTAAATCATCCCGATAGAGTTAACCAATTGATTGAAGGCGAACCCATGGGACTTGATATTCTCAAGAAATGCCTTGAACGAGGCAAAGGTATTTTCTTTTTAACAGCCCATTATGGGAATTGGGAGATCATGGGAATAGACCATGGTTATAGAAAGGTCTGTAAACTTCATTCCATCATACGCAGACTTGATAACCCCTACCTTAATAAAGTTGCAATGAAACTTAGAACCGTTTCTGGCAATAAAGTTCTTTGCAGAGAAGAGTCTCTTTTAAAAGTTGTACGTGCTATAAAAAACAATGAAGCTGTGGCAGTAATGATGGACCAGAACACTGCAAAAGGAGGTCTGTTTGTAGACTTTTTTGGTATAAAAGCCGCCACTGCCCAGTCATTGGCACGCCTGAGTTACCGGACGGGAACTCCCATTCTTCCTTTTTTTTGTTATCCGACCACTAAAGGAACCTATCGTGTTGAATATGGACCTGAACTCACCTTAAAAAAAACGGGGCATAAACAAAACGATATAATTGATTGGACACAATCATGTGAAAGTTTTATCGAAAAAACTATCCGAGAAAACCCGGATCCATGGACATGGGCACATCGAAGGTGGAAAACACGACCACACGAAGAACAAGGTAGTAAAATATATTAACTGGGGTTATAGCTCATCTGCAATAATTGCTTTAAGCTTTGTCCTCAAATGAAGGACCGCTTTAGAGTGAATTTGTGAGACACGAGATTCAGTTATGTCTAAAACTGCACCTATTTCTTTCATAGTTAGTTCTTCATAATAGTACAAAGAAACCATCAATCGTTCTTTTTCAGGCAAAGTATCTATTGCCTTGGCAATAATTTCCTTAAGTTCAATAAGTCGAATCTGAGTCTGTGGATCAGCATCAGCTTTCCCAGCTATACAATCAAGAAGGCTTTGCTGTTCACCTGACTCCTTAGCGATGCCAAGATCCTCCAGACTAAAAACTGGCACACTCTTAGTCTCATCTAGTGTTCGATAAAATTGATCTAGACTCATGTCCATTTCTTTTGCCACCTCCTCATCTTCTGGTAGACGCCTGAGTTTTGATTCAAGTGAACGTACTACCTTTTCAACGGCTGAAGCCTTCTGCCTAATCGACCTTGGTACCCAATCTAAGGAACGTAATTCATCGAGAATGGCGCCACGAACTCTAAATTCGGCATACGTTTTAAACTTAGCACCACGACTGGAATCATATTTTGTAATCGCGTCCATTAACCCCAAAACACCGACACTAATCAGGTCATCTACTTCTATATGAGGAGGAAGGCGCATTGCGATGCGGTTAGCTACGTACTTTATCATTGGACTATACCGTTTAATCACTTCCTCACGGTTTTCAGTAGTAATCTCAATTTCTTCTACAATTTGTTTTCCTACCATTTGATTTATTTACCCTAAAGGTCGGTTAGTTTATCTTTTTCCGTTGATTCTTCTGTATCTATGTTACCTTCCAATACATCCTCATCTATGGGGGTACTATCATCAAACAGTGCTCCCACTAGCCATAATATTGCTCCAAAAAGTATTCCACCTCCAACTCCTCTTAAGACAGAAGTAGTAGCAGTGGCTCCAAACAAAAAACTACCAATACACAAAAATCCAAATGAAAAAATTGCAAGCGCCATCGCCCACTTGTTAACAATCTCATTCATCGGGCTGTAAATGCTGTGCGCCAAAATAACGAGGGCTGTTCTTCATCTACCTCAGACCTTTTTTCCGCTATCATTTTTTGAGCCAGTTTTTTAACACACTGAGTCACCTTGGCGTATGGATATATTTCTGAAAAAGCTTTCTGCTGCCTAACTGCTTTAGTCACAGACGAATCAGATACAATATATCCAAGGTATTCAATTGATACGTTTGGTAAAAATCGATCAGTCACAGCAGCAAGGTTCCTAAATATGAGTTGAGCCTCCCTTTCTGAGTCAACCGAATTTATAATCATTCGAAAGTATTTTTGAGAATGCTTAATATATAGAGTTTTGATTAGTGCATAAACATCTGTTAAAGATGTTGGCTCAGCGGTAGCAACTAATAAAATTTCATGAGCTGCACTACAAAAGTAGGTAACATTAGTAGATATTCCTGCGCCTGTATCAAATATTAAAAAATCGTATCCATCACTAACTCGATCTAATTCTTCCATGAGAAGTATTTTTTTTTCATCGTCGAGTTGAGTTAGCTCCTGCAAACCACCCCCGGCTGGAAGCAAACTGATATCTGCTGGGCCTTTAATAATAATATCTTGAACTGTTTTTTCTCCAGACAAAACATCCCCTATATGAAACTTAGGGTAAAGTCCTAAAAGAATATCTATATTATTCAAACCCAAGTCAGCATCTACAACCAGTACTTTTTTGTTCTGTTTAGAAATCAGATATGCAAGATTTGCGACGATGTTAGTTTTTCCGACACCACCCTTGCCACTACTGACTGCCAACACCCTTAAGGATGAAGATTTCATTCCATTCGATGCAATATTTTTTAAAGTCGTTGCTTGGTTTCCACTAACCACTATATCCCCCTTAATTTATCCTTATTTCAGTTAAAAATCAAACGAATTACCCTATCCTGAGTAGCAACTTCAATATCCTCAGGCACTCTTTGGCCGGTTGTTAAGTAAGATAATGGGAGGCGACTACGCAAAGAAAAATTCAAAATAGAACCAAAGTTTAACCCCTCATCTAACTTGGTAAATAATACTCGGTTAATCCCTAGAGAAGAAAATTGCTTATAGGACTCAATAAACAATTTTTCACAAGACACCATGCTCAAGACAAGATGCCTTTCCACATCACCAAGTCCATCAATTATTTGAGTTAATTCATCTGAATAATTAAGATCCTTATGGCACCGGCCCATAGTATCAATCAATATGACATCCTTATCGGAATGGCGCCGTAAAACTTCTTCAAACCCAATACGATCCTGAGCAGATTCAACGGGTACATTCATAATATTTCCATAAATTTCTAGCTGCTCAATACCACCAACACGAAAAGTATCCAATGACACAAGTGCTACTTTTTTTTTCTCTCGATAGATTAAGTCAGCCGCTATTTTAGAAATTGTGGTCGTCTTTCCAGATCCGGTTGGTCCCACAAAAAGAACTTTTCGAGGTAAACCTTTATTAGAACTTTTAATTCCTCCTCCGCATGTAATAACTCGCTTCATAGTTTCCACAAACTTAGTCTTCATAAAAGAAGTGGTATTAATACCATCATTGCAACGAGAATTTTTTGAAAGAATTTTTGCAATTATTTTTTCACTCACACCATTTTTTGTTAAGTGTGAAAAGAGACCAAATTGATCACTTTTTAAACCAAGAGACTGTGCGCGTTCAGTTTTGCTAAGAAGAGAGTAAACTAAAGATTTAATATCAGGATCAAATTCATCTTCCAAGTCAGACAACTCGAAAGTGGATTTTGGCTCTAGTATTTTTGGAACATCCACAACGTCATTTATAGCTGTATCAATAGCAGCCGTAATTTCAACCTGAGACGCACTACCGCCATTCCACTCTGAACCCGAACGGATAGAACGTGTTGTCATAATAAGTGCATCACTCCCCATTTCCTTCTTTATAGAAGCTAGTGCCTCGCTATAGTTATCTGCAATATATTTTTTAATTCGCATTCAAGTCAACCACTCTCAATGTTTTAATTTGAACGGATGGTATAATCTCGTTGTGCGATAAAACTGCAAGATCAGGTAAAAACCGTTCTACAAATTTTTTCAAATGATGCCGAATTCCTGGCGATGCCAGTAACACAGGAGAAGACTCGAGTGTTGGGTTTATTATTTCAACAGCTTCCTGCAATTTGATAAGTAATTTTTCTGCTACCGTAGGTTCTAATGACAAAAATGAATTAAGCTCTGTTTTCTGAATAGAATTATGAATAAGCTCTTCCACTTGACGGTCTAGAGTCATGACTGATAAAGAACCATCAGCTGATTGAAACTGCTTGGTAATAGGACGCGCCATGGCCTGACGCACATACTCAGTTAAAATATCTGTATCCTTAGTACTTGGTCCATAATCAGCTAACTGTTCAAGAATAGTGCGTAAATCGCGAATAGAAACTTTTTCTTTTAATAGGTTTTGTAAAACTTTTTGTACTTTCCCAAGCGATAACACATCGGGGATCAATTCCTCAATTACCTTTGGATTGCTCTCTTTAAATTTATCAATAAGAGCCTGAGTTTCCTGCCTTCCCAAAAGTTCTGATGCATGCCGTTTAATAGTTTCTTTAATATGTGTAGTAATCACCGTGGAAGGATCAACAACCGTGTAACCAGCCATCTGGGCGCGCTGCTTTTCTGAAGTTAGAATCCATACTGCAGGGAGACCAAATGTAGGTTCTTTTGTGTGAATACCTTCTATTTCTTTTTCAATAGTTCCCGGATTCATCGCAAGCAAGTGGCCGGTCATAACTGAACCACGAGATATCTCTACTCCTTTAATTAAAATCCCATACTCATTAGATTTTAGCTGTAGATTATCTCTAATATGAAGCGGAGGAACTATAAATCCCATTTCAAGAGCAAACTGTCGTCTTACCGATTTGATCCTATCAAGTAATTCTCCGTTATTATCGGAATCAACTAAAGGGATGAGCTCATATCCAACCTCCAATTCCATTATATCAAGCGGTAGAATTGATTCTACTCTTTCAGGAATTGGAGCCTTTGACTCATCTACTTTTTTACGATTCTCAATTAAAGTTTTTTTACTCGTATCCTTTAATTTATTAAATCCAATTACTCCCGCTAAAATTGACATCACAAAAAATGGAATATGTGGCAAGCCAGGGATCATTCCAAAAAAGAACAACAACATCGAAGAAATAAGGAAAGCATAGGGTTGATTGGTCAATTGGTTAATAAGTAACTGCGGAAGATTTTTATCTGCAGTCGCTCGCGTTACGACTAGGCCCGCCGCTGTGGAAACAACTAACGCCGGCAATTGAGTAACTAAACCATCGCCAATCGTTAAGAGTGTATAAACTTGAGCCGCTTCAGCTACATCCATATCTTGCTGAAAAACTCCGATACCAAAACCACCAATAACATTTACAATAGTGATAAGAATTCCAGCAATAGCATCTCCTCTTACAAATCGGATTGCACCATCCATTGAACCATAAAAATCGGCCTCTTGTTCAAGCGCTCTCCTTCTATCACGAGCATCTTTCTCGTTAATAAGGCCTGCATTTAGGTCGGCATCAATACTCATTTGTTTTCCTGGAATTGCATCCAAAGTAAAACGTGCGGCCACCTCTGATGTCCTTACAGAACCTTTGGTTATAACGATAAAATTTATCATAACGAGAATTATAAAAATGACAGATCCCACCACGAAATTACCCCCAACCACAAACGACCCGAAAGATTGAATTACCTGACCCGCTGCATTCGGCCCTTCATCACCATGCAAAAGAATAATACGAGTCGATGCAACATTCAAAGATAAGCGTATTAGTGTTACGATAAGTAAAAGAGATGGAAATACTGAAAAATCTAATGGGCCGCGCATGAAGATAGAAACCAATAAAATAATTAATGCAAAGGTAAGACTGAAAGAAAGAAGAAGGTCTAACAAAAATACAGGAATTGGCATAACCATGACTGCCAGAATAACGACAACCGCCAAACCAACCAAATATTCTTGAGGCCTTTGCAGAAATGCCTTAAACATAGAAACCGATTCCATCTATCTCTTACCCCATTCAAAGTTTTGACACATCAATCCGAACACCATAAACGCCTATAAATAAAGAGATTTTTGTTTAATTATCATTTTATAAATTAAGATTAAATTCTACCTAACTTAATATATCTATACTCTGCAAGGTCTGTACCTAAATTATTTTTTTTAGATCGAAGGAAGGAAAGGCATATAAACTAAAACTGCTGTGGTTTGCTTATATATTCGAAGTTTTTCTTTTTAGTTTATAAACATAGGCTAAAATTTCTGCGACAGCTTTATAAAGACTTGCTGGAACGAGCTGTCCCACATCCACGTTTTTATAAAGTGTGCGTGCGAGAGGTTTATCTTCTACAAGAGGAATATTGTTTTCCTTGGCAATTTCTCGAATCCTAAGTGCTATATCATTTTGCCCTTTAGCAACCACAACTGGTGCCGCATCATTTTTCATGTCATATTTAATAGCGATTGAAAAATGAGTAGGGTTAGTGATAACTACATCCGCTTCAGGTACGGCAGACATCATACGGCGTCGCGTCATTTCCATCTGCACAGTTCTAATTCTTTGTTTAATCAGTGGATTACCCTCTAAGTCCTTACGCTCATCCTTTACTTCTTGTTTTGTCATACGAAGATTTTCCAAATAAGTAAATTTTTGAAAGGCAAAATCTAAAGCTGCCAAAATAAGCATGACGAGAAACACCTTTACCATAATCTCAATCATGACTTCTCCCATAAAAAGAAGCGTCTGGTGAACCCCATAACCCATAAGAGTAGGGACCTCATCCCAGTGACCTTTAACAGCATAGTAAGCGATAATAGCAACGACAGAAATTTTAAATATAGATTTAAATAATTCAACAACAGAGGTTTTGGAAAAAATGCGCCCAAACCCTTTCATCGGGTTTAATTTGCTCCACTTAGGGCTTAGCGGCTGTAATGAAAATTTTAGACCACCCGTTTGCAATATATTTGAAAGCAATCCAGCAGCCATGATAATGGCTAGAATAGGGCCAATGATAAGAAAGAAGTTTTGCATATGCCATTTCATGAAACTAAAAAGCTCATGAACGTTTAAATTGGTTGAACCCATTTCAGCCAGGATGGAATACCAAGTTTTCATTAAAGTCTCTGTAGCATTTTTACCAGCCATAGAAAAACCAACAATACTTGCCAATAAAACGAACGATGAAGTTACCTCCCGACTCTGAGTAAAATTACCCTTTTTCTCAGTATCTTCAATTTTTTTAGAGGAAGCCTCTTCAGTCTTTTGGTCTTTACTATCTTCAGCCATTATAAAAATTGCATAATTTTATGCTTTAAATGATTGCATGATTCCAAAAATATTTTCAGGTAGTTTCTCGATTTCGTTGTGAACAAGAATACTAAAAAACGACATCGACAACCCAATCATGAGCAAACCAATTCCAATCTGTAATGGGAAACCAACAATAAATACATTCATTTGTGGGACCGTTCTTGCCACTAAACCAAGCCCCACACTAATAAAAAATAATATAGCCATAATGGGGGCGGCAATTTTAACTGCTGTCACAAATGTAGTTTTAAAAAGTATTAACATGATTTCTGGAGTAAAAGTTGAAAAATCTATTTGTTGCGGATTTATTAAGAAAAAACTTTCAACAATTGCTCCGATAATAATGTGATGCGCATCGAGAGCTAAAAACATAAGTATGGCAAGTATATTTTGAAACTGAGCAGTGATTGAAACTTGAGTTTCAGTTTGAGGGTCAATAACATTAACCACTCCAAAACCCATTTGAAAGTCAACAATTGTTCCAGCAATCTGAACAGCAGTGAATATTAATCTTGCTGAATAAGCAACAGCAAGACCAATTGTAATTTCAGAAAATAAAGCAATAGTAAGTTCAAACAGTCCTTTAGGATCATGCATAGGACGTGAATGAACCATAGGAAAAACAGCGATGGAAACAAAAAGAATGAGCCCGACTTTAATCCGATTCGGGACTTGGGCGCTTCCTAAAATAGGAACAAACATAATAAGAGCACCAACGCGAAGCAGTACAAATAAAAATTTCTCATACTCAGCAGGGCTAAGATCAATAATACCCATTACTGAATATAATCAGGGAAATTGATCAGTATTTTGGAGGTAAAAGCTAGCATAATCTGAATGAGCCACGGGAAAAATAGTATTAATGAAAAGAAAACTGCTAGAATTTTAGGGATGAAAGTTAACGTTAATTCTTGAATTGATGTCACTGCTTGAAAAATTGAGATCAATAAACCTGTAACTAATCCAAATCCTAACATCGGGGCAGATAGGAGTAAGGTGGTTTTAATACTTTCCATCGCGAAATCTATAATAAATGCTTGATCCATCTTCCTCCTAACTAAAACTTCTCATTAAAGAACCAACGGTTAAGTACCAACCATCAACCATTACAAACAACATAAGCTTAAAAGGTAACGAAATAAGTACAGGAGGAAGCATCATCATGCCCATAGATAAGAGGATACTAGCTACCACCATATCAAGAATCAAAAAGGGAATGTAAATGAGAAATCCAATCTGAAAAGCAGTCTTTAATTCGCTAATAATAAATGCAGGAACTACTGTTTGAATACTTATATCTTCGATATTTTTAGGGTTTTTTTCTTCAGACATACTAACAAACAATGAAAGATCCTTTTCGCGTGTATGATTAAGCATAAACCTTTTGATAGGTATTTCTGCAAGTTTTAAAGCCTCAAACTGCCCAAGTTCTTCCTCCATGTAAGGTTTTAACGCACCTTGATTTATTTCTTTCCAGACAGGTCCCATTACAAACATAGTTAAAAAAAGAGCCAGCCCTATAAGAATTTGAGTAGGAGGCGTCTGTTGTGTACCCATTGCTTGTCTTAAAAATGATAGAACTATTATGATCCGAGCAAAGGAAGTAGTCATGATCAAAATAGCAGGAGCAAGGGTGAGAATCGTTAATAGAACTAATATTTGTAAAGCACTTGAAACTTTTTCTGGATCATCGGACTCCTCAATACCAAAGGTAATATTTGGAAGAGGTATGGCTTCTGACTCGCTAACAATGCCACTAGATAGAAACAAACCTAAAACTATCAATCCACACAAAATAATTTTTTTAAAGTCGCAAGTCACGCTGTCCTCACCTTTCTTGTATGATTCCGAATTTGCTCAGTAACAGATGCGACAGAAGCTTCTTTACTAGATTCTGGGCTAGAAAACTGTTTAAGATATTTAGAGAACACATTAGCTGCGTTAGAAGACGCGAGAGAAACTTTTCCAGAAATATTCTTCGAAAATCCCTGCCTCAAGTCACTACCATCACTTTTTTCTCCATGTAAATTTTTAATATCTTCAATACGGCTAGGCTCTCGGATAGATGTTAATAGCGAAATATTTTGATCAGAAATTCCAAGAACAAGAATCTCTCCAGCAACTTCCACGAGAGTGATATTCTTTTTTGGGGCTAGAAAATTTGTACTCAAGACCTGAACTAGCTTTCCTCCGCCACCAAACATAGTATTTTTTAAAACATACTTTTTAAATCCAAAAAACAGTAAAAATATCAAACCAAGAACCATAGATAGAGTCATTGCCATTTTAAAACCAGAGGATTCTAAACTTACAGGATTGGAATCATTTTTATCATTAGTCTTAAGGAAGCCGAAAGATACTTTTTTTAGAGAGTTAGGAGGCGTTTCTAATACTTTCTTATTAGTTTTCCATTTTTTATTTTCAGTAAATGAAACCTTTTTAATTTTTCCTGCCATATCCTCTTTTAAATTTTCATAGCTATTCGAGGCGGTCTGAGTTTCTTTAGGTATTTCCGTTGTTAACTTAATATTATTTTTTGTTTTTAAGTGGGTGTTAATAGAGTCAAGAGATTCTATTTGTTCGTTTTCTTTTATTTTTTCTGTAGTTCGAGCTAAAAACTCACCTAAAACATCAATCTCTTTTCTATCAATCCTGATTTCAAGAGAATTACCTTCTTTTAGTAAATGGAATCTATTTTCATAATCTCCCTCCTGTCCCTCTCCAAAAATAAGGCGAACTCGTGTTTTTTTCTCATTGAATTGGGATACATATATTTGACTAATTTGCTGGTCGCCTGTTTTTATAAATTGTTTAGCGGGCTTTGCATATACCAATGGAAAGTCAATCTCGATTGATTTTTTAAAAAAAACTGGATGATCATGCTTTTCTAAACGATTTTTAAAATTAAACTTAATTACCAACTCATCCTCTGATGAATTAGTTTCGACGTTTTTCAAAAGATTCATATTACTCAAATTTACCTTCGCCTCAAGACAAAGAGGATTAAAGAGAATACAAAATGAAATAAAAAATAGCCCAATTTTTTTCCAGAGCATAACCCAGTTCCTTCATTTATAATTTTATTTACGTTTAATCGTCAAATTTCCGACAAAAAACTATCTTAGAATGGTAAATTGCAAACACCGTACCGAAACTATATGTAAAAGTGACGACAAGGTATTAATAAGGTTGGATAAAGTCTGAGGAAGACTTATTGAGCTTCTAGAAATATAAGCCAATACCCCTAAAACTCTGCCGGAAGGTCATAACTTCTGCATAGTCTATGAGTCCAAGTAGGTCACAGGCGTAACCTACTTATAGGTATTTTTAGGAATTAATGTCTATCGCGTCAGGTTGCAAGAGACTTTACTCTTTCCATAGGGGTAACAATATCAGTAAGGCGCACACCAAACTTTTCATTAACAACCACAACTTCCCCGCGAGCTACAAGTTTGTTATTAACTAGAACCTCAAGCGGATCCCCCACAAGTTTGGTCAATTCAACAACAGATCCCTGCCCCAATTGAAGTAAGTCGTTAATTAACATTTTACTGCGACCTAATTCAACGGTTACTGTGAGAGGAATATCAAGAATAAGATCAAGGCTAGCGGATTCTCCGTTTACCTTATCAGTGGTCTTATCGTTCCCTTCTTCGCTGGCAAGCTCATAATTCTCTTCAACAGCAGCCTCAGCAGTTTCCTCGCCTTCAACATTTGTCGACTCAACATCTTGGTCTGTATCTTCTTCTGCCATTGGCTTACCCTTCCCTTTTTATAATTTGCGTCACTTGGATAGCTTTTAGTCCCCTAGATACACCAGGGAACCCTTTAACTTTAGGCATTCCTTCTACTTTAATAAGCAAGGGATCCGAAATATCATTCCCAAGCATCACTGTATCTCCAACCTTAAGGTTGATTAATTTACCTGAAGTAATTTCTGTTGTACCTAATTCAGCAACAACCTCAACCTCTGTTTGTAACATTTCAGTTCGAACACGATCGACCCAAACATGGTCAACTTCTTGTTCTTCTGACTGGAACTGGGCTTTTAGCTTACTCATAATTGGCTCAATTGCAGCGTATGGCATTACTATGGTAATTGAACCCGAGGTAGACTCAAGGTCAACTTCAAAAACAATAACTAGTACAATATCTGTTGGAGGAACAATCGCTGCAAACTGCGGATTAACTTCTGATCGAATGTAGTTTGTAGTCACCGGATGAACTGGTTTCCATGCTTTTTCTAAGTCCGCCAGGGCATTAAGCACCACATTTCTTGTCAGCCTTAATTCAATTCCACTAAAATGACGGCCTGCAATTGTTAATTCTTTTTCTGTAGTTCCACCAAATAGAGTGTCAACAATAGAAGACACTAACTTAGTTTCGATAACCATCAAACCATGCCCACGCAGTGGCTCCATCCTAAAAATATGAAGACTGTTTGGAGCAGGTAAAGAGCGTAAAAATTCGCCAAATTTAACTGTATCTGTAGAAACGGCGTTAACTTCAACTGCCTTTCGGAGCATACCCCCAAACGACTGGCGAAATAAACGAGAAAACATTTGATTAATAATATCTAAAGTGGGAAGTCGGCCTGCAATAATTTTTTCCTGACTTGTCAGGTCATATTCAGAGACTCCTGTGAGTTCATCGACTTGATCAGTTTCAACATTGACCTCACCGTCGCCAACACCTTTTAGTAATGCATCAACTTCACCTTCTGATAAGACTTGGCCCATTTTACTTTCCTAACTTATATTAAAGAAAAAAAATATCGTAATAAATAATTAAATGTCAACTATTAGCCCATTTAATCAGTATTACTGAACTATAAACTCTGTAAAGTATGCATCTTTAACATGACCAACTACTAAAAAGCGATTGGTCCTAGTAGTGATTTCATCTTTTAATTTAAACTTGCCTTCGACTGAATAAACATCATCAAAGGTTTTACTACTCAATAACACAAGGATAGAATCTGTTATTTTTTGTAAATTTTCCTCAAATTCGGCATTAACTTCAGGCTCACTCAGTTCAAGAGTGACAGTTACTTTCAAAAATCTTTTTCCACTGCTACCGGCAAGATTAACCACGAACGGATTCATAGTAAACATAACTCCAACATCAGGTGGTGGATCACCTACCTCCTCACCACCTTCGCCCTCTTCTCCCTCTTCTCCCTCTTCTCCCTCTTCTCCCTCTTTTCCTTCTTCTGAGGTCTCTTCAGCCACTTCTTCCTGAAAAAAATTTGTATAAGCAAAGTATCCGCCACCAGCTAAAGCCAACACACCCACAACAATCAAAATAAGTTTAATAGGCAATCCTTTTTTTTTCTCGTCTCCTGCCTCCTCATCGCCTTCTTCAGCTTCTTCTGCCATTTATTCGCCTCCTAATTTATCTCTATA
>CAJJDL010000295.1 GCA_905182935.1 uncultured Nitrospinaceae bacterium
TTTGTTTATCAAAAGGAATTACTTCTGGTTATCTGCCTCTTGCGGCGACTCTGACAAGTGATCATATTTATCAAGCTTTTTATGATGAACCTTTATCGATGAAGTTATTTATACATAGTCATAGTTATTCAGCTAATCCTTTAGCCTGTGCATGTGCAAACGAGACTCTATCTTTGTTGACGAAAGATAAATTTTTTCATAACTTGCGACCTAAAATTAATACCCTAAAAGAAATGGGGAATAAACTGAATGATTTCAAGTGGTGTGGTGAGTTTAGGCAGACTGGAATGATTGGTGCAATTGAGTTGGTGCGTGATAAGTTGAGCAAGGGTAGTTACCCTGTTGGTGATCATGTAGGACATAAAGTTCATCTTGAAGGCTTGAAGCGGGGAATTTTTATAAGACCTTTGAGAGATGTCGTCTACTTTATTCCTCCTTTGATCATTACAGATAAAGAAATCGAGACTATGGTTGAAGTAACATATGAGAGCATAGATGCGGTATTGGGTTAAATATATTAAGTAAGGATGATCTAATGTATGAAGTTATAGTTAAGAGTACATTTTCAGCAGCTCATCAACTCCGTTATCACGATGGTAAGTATGAGAATCTTCACGGGCATAACTGGGCTGCTATCGTTACTGTTGAAACTAAGGAATTGGATGCTATTGGTGTAGGGATTGATTTTGTAGAGCTCAAGAAAATTGTTGAGAGTGTTTTAAGTCGTCTTGATTATAAAAACATTAACGAGGTCCCGCCATTTGATAAGAAGAACCCATCGGCTGAAAATATTGCTCGGTGGTTGTTCGATGGATTAGTGCCCATAATAAATAGTGAGAATGTTAAACTCAAAAGAATTGAGATCAAAGAGTTTGATGATAGTGGAGCGGCTTATTTTGTCTAGTAGCCTTTACTAGAATTTAGTTGTTAGTGTTTAATGGATAAAAATTTCAAACAAGTGCTACCTCTTCGTCAGGCCTTTTTTGAATATTTTTAATTAATTTTTCTAGCCCGTCCCTTTAAAATTTATTTATAGATTATACCGTGTCATGAATGTTTGAAATTCAGATTGGTTAATATATTTTTGGTGTAAAATTATGCTTCATCATTTAATTAAAGATCTCGTTATTTTATTAGTTGTTTCTCTTCCTATAAATATTTTATTTCATAAGATTAAACTTCCGTCAGTCATGGGTTACCTCATTGCGGGCGTTTTAATTGGACCACATGGTCTTGCATTGATTTCAGATGTTCCCGCAGTAAAAGAATTAGCTGAAATAGGAGTAGTCCTTCTTTTGTTTGTGATCGGTTTGGAGTTTTCTCTTGGGCGACTTCTTAAAAATTTGACTTCAGTTTTAGGTGTTGGTGGTTTGCAGTTAGGAATGACTGCAATTATTGCTTGGTTTATTTCTAAAGAAATTGGTTTTCAGCAGAGCCAAAGTATTGCTTTGGGTTTGATTATTGCTTTGAGTAGTACGGCGATTGTCCTTAAAATGATTACAGATTATGCGGAAATAGATACGTTACATGGGAGACTTTGTATAGGCACACTCTTGTTTCAAGATTTATGTGTTGTCCCGATAATGCTTCTTTTACCTCTTCTTGGGCAGGCGGAGGTCCACACCAGCGCAGACTTCATATTCCAAGTAGTTAAATCCTTAATGGCAGTGGTGGCAATTTATTATCTGTCTCGATTAATTGTCCCTAAGGCCTTGGCATGGGTCGCTCATGTTGGCAATAAGGAGCACCTGACCTTGTCGGTAGTGTTTATTATTCTTGTTACTGGTTGGGTATCGCAAGAAATGGGTTTAACTCTTGCAATGGGGGCTTTAATCGCCGGGATGATCATTTCGGAATCTGAGTATAATCATCAAATTATTCTTGATATTTTACCTCTTAGAGACTATTTCAGCAGTATTTTCTTTATTTCCGTGGGTATGCTTTTACAAATAAATGTCTTTACAGATTTTATTTGGACTTGTTTGTCTCTAACTATATTTTTAGTTTTGTTTAAAGGAAGCCTTACGATGCTAGCCTGTTTGCTTGTTCGGGTGCCTTTGAGAGTTTCTTTTGTGGTTGGAATGAGATTGGCTCAAGTGGGAGAATTCTCTCTTATCCTTTTAGCAATGACCTTGGAACAGGGGTTATTCAATTCTCATGAATACCAACTAATACTTATAGTTTCGATTCTTTCTATGCTGTTTGCACCTTTATTAATTCAAGTCTCTACCGGACTTTCAATTAAGTTTTTTTCAAAGTTAAAATCTAAAGAGATGGATTCAATGCAAAAGCAAGATCCTAAACTCAAGGATCATGTTGTTATTGTTGGGTATGGTGTGGGGGGTAGGACCTTAGCTCAGGTGCTTCTTGAAACAAAAATTCCTTTTCTTGTTCTGGACTTAGATGGAGAACGAGTAAAAAGAGCTTTGACGGAAGGAATCACTTCTCTTTATGGAGATTGCGCCCAAGAACAAACGTTATTTAGAGCGGGGGTGAAAGATGCGCGGATGATAGTTTTGAAGATTTCCGATTATGCAGTTACGGAAAAAGTCGTACGTCTTTCAAGAAGAATCAATCCCCAGATAAAGATCATGGTGCGTACTAGAAGGACAGATCAAGTCGAAGAGCTTAAAACTGCAGGAGCAGATCAAGTTATTCCTGAAGAGTTTGAAACTTCGATAGAGATATTTTCGAGAGTATTGCGAGACTATCATGTTCCCAGCAATATAATTGAACAGCAGGTCGAGTTAATTCGACTTGAGGGCTATAGTATGTTTCGAGGCCTTCCTTTAAACTCAGATAGCCTGAAAAAGTTTTCAACTTTTCTTACGGCAACTCTTACTGAATCCTTCATAGTTCTAGAAAATAGTTGGGCTTGTGAAAAAACATTAGAGGATATAAATATTCCAGCAAGAACAGGTGCAGTAGTCATTGCTTTGGTAAGAGAGAATAAACCCCTTACTAACCCAGATCCTAAGTTTGTTGTTCTGTCTGGAGATATTTTTATTCTTTTGGGTAGCCATGTTCAATTAGACCAATCCTTGAAAACTTTAAAGTATGGCGAGAATCATGCGGGAGAGAAAGATGTTGATATGGCTAAGTAGCGTTAGGAAGCTTCTTAAGTAAGTTTTTTTTATGATGTGTAATAGTTTAAAGTAATTTTAAAATTATTTAAGTGTCTGTTTTGTGGGTGGGTCATACCTAAAATTAATAACTATGTTCTCATGTTATGAGGACTATTTCTCCGCGAGAGGAGGCTGGAATGCCGTTGTGGTTAATAGTTGGTGCTGGCAGTTTTATAGGTGGAGTTCTAAGGTATTGGATTGGCGGTTGGGTTCAAAGTGGCGCTCTAACTTTTCCCATTGGAACGCTTAGTGTTAACTTTTTAGGTAGCTTGTTTTTGAGCTTGATAATGTATTCTTCTGAATATGCTGGAATGCTTAGCGAAGAGGTGAGGGTTTTTTTTGCGATTGGAATGTTAGGGTCGTTTACCACAATGTCCGCATTTAGTTATGAATCTTTTCGGTTACTTGAGCAGAATGAAAACATATTATTTATGCTCAATATCGCAGGGACGCTGGCTCTTACGCTAGGTGCTGTTTATATAGGGAAGTTGGCCGTGCTTAACTTTATGGTTTGGGTGAAGTAGAAATGTTCAAAAGAATTTTATTAAATTGTATTTAAAAACGAATACCACTTTTAGAGTTAACTCTAGCTCTAGTATGTTTGTTGATTTTTTTGCTGTGACACCCTTCCAATAATCACTTAGCTTTTTAACGAATATCCATGGGTAAGGCGTTACTTTTATATACGTATTATGTCGTGCAGTATGGTGATGGTGAAAATGATAGGCGTCGTATTTTTTTAAATTTTCAAAAAAAGTCGATGTTATTGAAATAACTTTGTTTTTAGATTGGTCAGTAAAGTGATGTTTTAAAGGATGATATACTCTAGGTAGACTTTCACTTCGTAAGTGCGCTCTAAAATAAAGTCAATTCAGACATGAGGGATAATAATGCCAGATCAAAGAGATAAATATTTTAAGGGTAAACGGATTTCTCCTGATCCAATAGTGGGTGAATTAAGTATTAAAGAT
>CAJJDL010000296.1 GCA_905182935.1 uncultured Nitrospinaceae bacterium
CTTTGGAAACTCTTGAAACAAATGTTCAAAGTAATCCAGAAGCTATCTGCGTTTCTAGTAAAAATGGAACGGGGCTTGACAAGTTGCGCAATGCAATTATTACTAGCTATGAAAAAAAACTTTCATACCTTCAAGTTACGATTGACTACAAGTATGCGGATCTAATTCCACAAATCCGAAAACATGTTGTTATTGTTAAAATAGACTACGAAGACAACTTAATTCGACTCGATCTAAGAATGCCACCGAGTGGGGAAAATAAAGTACAAGATATTCTTAAACACGCTAATCAAACAGCTAGTAATTAGGGAAAAGAGTGCCCAGTAAATATTTTATCGACCATTAAAGCACAATCAGTTTAACGTGCTTTACGGCTATACGTTTTTTACCATGAGGTTTTTTGAAAAAAATATCTACCTTTATATCATCCTCGCTACCATCTCGTTTGATAATAATTCCTGTCCCAAATTTTGGATGCAGAACTTTTGCGCCAATAGCGTAGGGAGTGTCTGTGGTTTCGCTTGAAAATGAAGGTGCTGGAACTCCATCGACACCAACCACCGGTATCGATTTTTGATACCGAGGGGTTTCTATTCGACTCTTATTAACCATCACATCAGGTGGGATGGCCATTAAAAACTGAGAGGGCGGATAATTGAAGGTACTTCCATAAATTCTTCTTATACGTGCATTGCTGACACACAGTTTCTTCTTAGCTCGAGTGATACCAACATAACACAAACGTCTCTCCTCCTCATATTCTTCCGGATCAGACATAGAACTCGCATGTGGTAGAAGACCATCTTCCAAGCCAAGAATATAGACCGAATCATACTCCAGACCTTTGCATGTATGAAGGGTCATCATCTGCAAAACTCCCCGTGAATCATCGATCGAATCAGAATCGGAAACTAACGCCGTAGTATCTAAAAAATCCTGTAACGTTTCCCCTCTTTCTTCTGATTGTTGAATGGCTGTAAAAAGTTCGTTTAATGTGTCGATACGATCTTTGCTTTCACGAGTGGCATCATTTTTCAACATATCCCCATAGCCTGTTCGCTCAACAACCTCTTGTAAAAAATCAACTAAACTAGAGTTTTCATAAAACGTGCTCAAGTCATCCATTATTTTCACAAAATTTAAAATATTTTTTGTCGACCCAGAGGCAACTACCTTGGAAAGGCATGCCTGCCTCAAGCCTTCCATAAGGGGAATCTCTTTAAGATCACTAAATTTTTCTATCTTATCTATCGATGTTTTACCAATCCCGCGAGCCGGAACATTAATAATTCGCCGCAGAGATACTGAGTCTAAAGGATTAAATATTACCCGCACGAATGCGAGGATATCTTTAATTTCCTTTCGTTCATAAAAACGGAATCCACCAATCAGTTTATATGGAATATCGGACCCTCTTAAAGCTTCTTCCATAATACGAGACTGCGCATTGGTCCGGTACAAAACTGCCATATCATTAAAAAGAACCCCTTCTTCCTGATTATGCTTGATAATAAACTCACATACTGAGCGAGCTTCATCTGCCTCATCCTCAGCGCGATAGTAAACTATGGGTTCTCCTTGTTCATTTTGAGTCCAAAGTGTTTTTTCTTTACGGTTTCTATTTTCAGATACCACTCCGGCAGCAGCTTTAAGAATCGTTTGAGTTGAACGATAATTTTCCTCTAATTTAATCACACAGGTGCCTGGAAAATCTTTTTCAAAGTTTAAAATATTTTCAATATTTGCACCTCTCCATCTATAAATACTTTGATCGTCATCTCCTACCGCACAAACATTGCCATGCTTGGAAGCAAGCAATCTTACTAGTTCATACTGCGTTGCGTTAGTATCCTGAAATTCATCTACTAAAATTTGCTGAAACTGATTACTATATCGATCTAAAACAGTCTCCGATTCTTTTAAAAGGCAAACTGACATCATAAGAAGATCATCAAAGTCCAACGCATTACTTTTTTTTAAATTTTTCTGGTACAACGGATAAACTTCAGCTGCTTTCATTTTGGCACCAAAAGTTAGATCATCTGTATTAATATCTTTCGGAAAAAGAAAATCATTTTTAAAGCTGCTGATATGGTTTAACAATGCCTTTGGAGTGACTGTTTCTTTATCGATACCCGCTGACTTCATACATTGTTTGATCAGCGATAGCTGGTCTGCTGAGTCGTAAATGACAAATTCCCTAGAATAACCTATTTCATTAATATGCCTTCTAAGGAGTCGGAGGCAAAAAGAATGGAACGTGCTAATCCATGGTGGCGTTACGCCATCACTAGAAAGCATATTGATAACACGATACTTCATTTCACCAGCTGCTTTATTGGTAAAAGTAATCGCGATTATATGGTCAGGGTGCATACCCTCTTGAATAAGGTATGCAATACGAGATGTAATGACTCTTGTCTTACCGGAACCTGCACCAGCCACAACTAGTAATGGCCCTTTACGATAGCGAACCGCATCCAATTGTTCGGGGTTTAATGAATCAAGATTCATGTGAGACAACCTATCTTAACTAAGGTTTTATTCAAAAAAGAATGGCGCACTTTCGATCTCGCCGAAAGGCGCCACTCATTAAATATCTCAATTTACCCTTTTTTAGAGGTTAGTAAAAGATCAATTTTCACATCACCCCAACCAAGATAGAATTAACTCATCATATGCTTCGGAAAAGGTTGAAGTGTTACATTTATTGTCATAGTTTTTCCTTCACGCACTAGCTTAAGAGAAATTTTCTCACCAGAAGGAGTATAAACCACCTCTTTAGGAAGTTTTCTCGAGTTGCTTATCATATGCCCTGCAAATTCAACTATGACATCATTTTTTTTCAAACCAGCTTTATAAGCGGGGCTATCAACAACTACGGCCCTAACAAGGGACCCTTGATCAACATTTAAATTCAAAGATTCCTTGTCTGTCAAAGTAATATCCTGCACTGAAACCCCAAGCCAACTGCGGGTTACCTTACCATTTGCCTTAAGTTCTGGTATCAGCTTTTTAGCCAAATCGACTGGAAGAGAGAAACCCAGTCCCTGGCCCATCTGCATAACAGCCGTATTGATACCAACCACCTCACCTTGAGTATTTATGAGAGGACCACCACTATTACCTGGATTAATCGGCGTATCAGTTTGGATAAAGTCATCGTATGGTGTTGCGCCAAGTGAGCGTCCTTTAGCACTTACAATTCCCACAGTCACCGTTAGGTCTAGTCCAAAAGGACTACCGATAGCCATTACCCAATCCCCTGGTTTTAGTTCATCTGAACTTCCGAGAGGAATCACTGGAAGTGGGTTAGGTGAGTCTATTTTTATAAGAGCTAAGTCTGCAACTCTATCCATCCCGATTAGTTTTCCCTTAAACAAGCCACCGGTAGATAGTTTTACTTGTAGAGAGTCTGAATTCTCAATCACATGAGCATTAGTCAAAATGTAACCTGATTTATGAATTATAAAACCAGATCCCTCTCCTCTTTGTCGAAATTGACCAGAGCCACGAGGTTTCATTTGAGATGGGTTCCTATGAGGAAAACCATCAGGCATATTACCGTAAGCTTTTGTGACTTTTTTCATCGGCCTGACATTAACTACTGCAGGGCTAAGACTTTCCGCTAAGCCACGAAACAATGTTACTCCTACAGGAAAAGATTTCTCTTGCGTGACTACATTTTTTTCAGTCCATAAGTTTCCAGAATTGGCTACACCAAAGTTTGCCATAAAAAAAATCGAGGTAACAATAGCAGCAACCATTAAGCTTCTCTTAAACCAGCTACTTGCAATATTCATGGTAAATTCCTTAAAAAAAATTTATATAAAATTACCCCTATAGTCAAAAGATAACACTCAGACGCAAACCCTGCATTAAAGGGAAATTAAAATTGAATTAAGAAATTT
>CAJJDL010000297.1 GCA_905182935.1 uncultured Nitrospinaceae bacterium
AAAAGATATAACGAGGGAGAGATTTCTTCTTTTTAGCCACACTGATCTCCTGTGTTTGGACAAGTACTTGATGCTATTTTTGGACAAGTCCTTAAACACAGAAGATAAATACTAGCTAACTTTTTTATTTACAATGAGTTTGGTGGAGGCGGGGGGAATCGAACCCCCGTCCGAAAAGTGTCAATCGAAGGTATCTACATGCTTATTCTCTGTTTTAAATTTCGCTCAAGTCATCTCCCAGAGACAGGATTCAACTCAAGCTAGTTCCTAAAAATCTCGTCCAATTCATCCAGAACTCACGAATCAGACCAGTCCGCTGAAATGACGCCCTTATCCACCCCACGGACAAAAATGGGAAGGGCGGTAACTGGCTTAAGTCTTAGTTAAGCAGCTACTGCTACATCATAATCGTTAGCGATTATGTTTTTGCCGTTTTTTAACGGGCCAACGGCATCCCGTACATGCAACCCTCGTATCATTCTTCCCGTCGAAACCAGATCGCCCCCAATTGGGGAGTTAGAGATGAATTTACACCATTAATAATAACATTTTATGAGTTAATTCTCAATGTAAGTATAATAAACAATAAAATAGATTGATTAGTTTTATTTAATCTATCCGATTGATTTATTAAGATATAAAATTTATTATATTTTTAGTATGTCTCCCTTATCACTAAAACCAGCCATTCTTTCCCTTCAATACCATTGCTATCCAGATGCCGTAGGAGGCGCTTGGAAAGTAACTCATGAAATAAATAAACGTTTAGTTGCAAGAGGCCACCGAGTTGTTCTAATAACATGTAAACCAGAAAATAAATTAAAGAATAAAGAAATTATAGATGGAGTAGAGTTTGACCGAATTTCGGTCGAAATTTCAAAAGACTCAGTTCGGTTGTGGCGGGCTATCAACAAAAAAGTAAAATCCTATTTAAAGGATGAAGAATTGTGGTTTGCCCATGTCCACAATCCATTAGTGGGTGCATTTGCACTTACGGTAAAAGACTATAGAAAAATCCCCAAAATATATCATTTTCATAGTTCATGGTATGACGAGGAAAAAATTAATTTATCCGAGGTAGGTAAAAATAGAATAAGTCTTTACATTCGGTTAAACATTATACGTTTTTTAGAATGGGCGTGTTACCGAACCTCAAAAAGTATTTTATTTCTAAGTGAATATACTCGACAAAGATTTTTAGACTATTATCCTTTTAAAAAACCAAGAACAAGAATTATTCCTGGTGGAGTAGATACTAAAATATTCAGTCCCTCCGAAAATAAAGATGAATTAAATTTAATAAGAAGCCAACTGGGTATACCAGAAGGATATAAGTTTCTTCTCACAGTTCGTAGACTAGAACCACGCATGGGATTGGACAATTTAATAGCAGCAGTAGCAGAAATCATAAACCGAAATCCAGAAATAAAGTTTAAATTGATTATTGCAGGAAAAGGTACGTTAACCGATAAATTAAAATCACAAGCAACGTTATCAGGGGTAGATAATTTTATTCACTTTGTTGGGTTTGTTCCAGATAAGTTATTGCCAATGTATTATGCGGCAGCAGATCTTTTTATAATGCCAACAAAATTTATTGAGGGGTTTGGAATCGCAACTGTCGAAGCACTAGCAGCAGGCCTTCCAGTTTTTGGAACACCAGTGGGAGGAACTACAGAAATTTTAGAATCAATAGATTCGGCACTTATTTTTAAAGGTACAGATTCGCAAGCGATGGCCGATAAAATTGAATGGTTCTTGAAAAATCCTGAGCCAATTTTATTTCTAAAATCAATTTGTAGAGAAGAAGCACTAAAAAAATATTCCTGGGATCTCGTAACAGATAGATTTGAGGAAGAACTGGAAATAGTTGGAAAAAATAAATGAAAAAATTATTACCTTATCTTTTAATGACTATCCTAGTTTGCCTAGCCTATGGTAATACTTTGCAGCACGCGTTTCATTTTGATGACATACCTTCCATTTTAGAGAAACCCTGGATTCGTGGGCTTGATAAAATCCCAGACTTTATTTTCAGTTATACACAGCGTCCACTCGTTATACTTTCCTTTAATATTAATTATGCAATCAGTGAGTTTGAAGAATGGAGCTACCATATTTTTAATCTTTTATTTCATCTTTTAGTTGTAGTTCTTGTTTATAGGTTGGGTAAATTAATCGCATCTAGGATGATACGTAATACGCCATCAAGAATTAATACTTTTAGTCAAATGCCACTTTTGGCAGCATTAATATTTGCATTACATCCATTAAATACACAAGCAGTTACTTATATCTCGAGCCGTTCGTCGATAATGGCTTCAATATTTTATTTGGCGGCTATTATTTTATTTGTTGAAGGATATTATAAAAAAGAAATCAAGTCGTTTTATTTATATGTAGCTTTTGCCTTTATTTGCTTTGTAAGCGGATTATTATGTAAACTCATTATTATATCTCTCCCCGCAATATTATTTGCCTACCATTATTATTTTATCTCTGAACAAAATATAAAAATTTGGATAACGCGACAATGGAAATATATTTTAGGGACAGGAGTACTTCTTGTCTTGCCAATATTATTATATATAAAAGTAACTGGCAGTTTATTACTAAGGGCTTCTATAGTAGATGTGACATCGTTAGACTATTTTAGAACGCAAATAGGAGTGATACCGTTTGAATATATTCGTAAGATGGTGTTCCCTTTCAACCTTACAATAGAGCCAAATTTTCCCTTAGTCAGTCATTGGACATCACTTATCGCAATAAGTGGAGTATTAATTTTAGGGACACTCTTAATCACATGGATAAAATTTTCTTTCGCTAAAGAATACTTAAGGAAATATAGCCCAGAAGTCTTTGGTTTATTTTGGCTTGCAATAACATTGAGTCCAACCTCTAGTTTTATACCACTATTGGATATGGCAGCTGAACATAGAACCTATCTCCCGTTGATTGGGTTTTCGATAACTTTTGCAAGTATTTTGGTTCGTTTAAAATATTTTTTACTTCACTCAATAAAAAATAATACACAACATATACATAGTAAGAAAAAAATATCAGCTTTAACAACTTTGTGTATTTTTTTGATATTATTTTCTTTCTTCTTTTTAACGAGAGAGAGAAACAAAGTATGGAAAGATGAAGTCAGTTTGTGGACTGATGCAAAAATAAAAGCTCCTTACAATATACGCCCATATAATAATTTAGGAGAGGCTTACGATAAAATTGGAAAGTATGAATTAGCAATTGTAGAATTTGAAGCAGCTCTTCGATTGAATCCTGATTATTTTTTTGCATTGAATAATCTGGGAAATATCTATGGCAAGAAAAAAAACTATGCTCAAGCAATTTTATATACCAAACAAGCGTTGCAGAAAAATCCGAACTACGCTCCTGGGTATTATAATTTAGCCAAAGCCCTCCATATGATAGGAAATCCTGAACAGGCAATGGCATCCTATAGAGAAGCTATAAAATATAACCCCTACTTTGAAGAGGCATTTTTTAATATTAGTTTTTTAGCATTGGAACTCAAACTACTTACAGAAGCGATTAGTAATTTTAAAAATTTTCTTAAAATGCAACCAACCCATCCGAAGGCACACTTTGGTATGGGAACAGCTTATGCAATGATGGGTAAGAAAGAAGAGGCAAAGAGTTATTACGAAAATGCTATTAGTTATGATCCTGAATTCATATCACCCTATATAAATTTAGCTAACCTTAATATGTCTCTTGGGGAAATAGAAACAGCTAAAAAACTTTTACTAACCGTTCTGCTTAAAAACCCTGATTTAGCAGTTGTTCATAAAAATTTAGGATTAATCTTATTGCAAGAAAAAGATATTAAAGGTGCGTCAAAACACCTTAGGGAATATATAAGGCTTATGCCATTAGCGACAGATTCTAAGGCAATTCAATCATTTCTAAAAAGTGAAATTAATAATGATTAGAAAATAAGTATTAAGTTTTTTTATAAAAGTACTTATTTTGCGACAATAGTTTTAAACGACTAAAGATTTATTTTATAAATAAATTTTAATATTTTTTAGCATAAGGGAAATAGGTATGCGTGTTTTAGTTATTGGGAGTGGAGGTAGAGAACATGCCTTAGCATGGAAAATTTCCCAAAGCCCACTAGTTAAGAAAGTATTTTGTGCTCCAGGGAATGCAGGAACAGCTACCGTAGCGGAAAATGTTGATATACCAGCAGATAATATTGATGGTTTACGACAATTTGCATTAATAACAGGTATAGGACTAACTATTGTAGGACCTGAACAACCATTGGTAAAGGGAATCGTAGATGACTTTGAAGAAAATGGTCTTCGTGTATTTGGTCCATCTCAACGAGCCGCAGAAATAGAAGGAAGTAA
>CAJJDL010000298.1 GCA_905182935.1 uncultured Nitrospinaceae bacterium
AACACGGTCGAACTGTTCGTCCGGTTGAAAGGTGTTCATGTCGGCAGTAATAATTTCTAAATTATTTAGCCCACCCTTATCTCGTATATTTAAAATGAATTGTCGTTGAATTTTTGAGTTGGAAACAGCTGTCACATGAGTGTTTGGATAATGGGTTGCAATCCAAAGGGAAAGAGATCCCCATCCGCAACCAAGTTCTAGTACTTTCATGCCATCAAGGATTTTAGCCCTTTCACAGTAGACCTTTAATGATTCGGTTTCTGCTTCGGTTAGTGTTTCTATTCCTTTTTCCCAAACGCATCCACTATATTTATTGTGCTCGCCAAGGACAAGATTGAAGAATTCAGCTGGGAGTTCATAATGTTGTGAATTAGCATCTACTGTATTTATGGCGATGGGGCTATCTACCATTTCAGAAATAAAACGGTCCTTTTGATGGTTTTCATCTTTTGAAAAAGTATTTGTTTCTTCTTGTAACCTTTGAGCCACCAAATAACGGATACCAAAGCGAATTAATATATCAGGGATCAACCCCTTTTCTATTAGAAACATTATTATATTCATTGTGTGCTTTCTTTTGGGAACCAAGGAAAAAATGGGCTCGTTGTTTTTTGATAACTTCGATAAGCATCACCACGGCTTTTCAAAGCTTGTGCTTCTGTATATGGGATTCCAGTTACTTTCCAAAGGCAATACCACATGAATATCGGACCGGTTAGGGCTACCCACCACAGAGATGTCCCTACTGATAGAGCTACATAACTCCACCAGTGCAACCATTCAAAAAAATAATTAGGATGTCGAGAATATTTCCATAATCCTTTTTTACAAACTGTACTTTTTGATAATTCCTTTGACCTGAAATTAGCCAATTGCTTGTCAGCTATACACTCACCAATTATTGATATGAACCAAATCGCTATAGCTAAAAAATCCCACATTGCTAAGCCAGGAGATGGGTTTGTTGTTGCGATAAAAAATGGGATTGAAAAAATTAAAACAAAAAAAGCTTGTCCTTGGAAAAACATAAAAAAAGATTTGCCAGAGTTTTTCCCAAAGTGACGTCTTAGGTTTTGGTATCTTCCGTCTTCTTCTTTTGCTTTGATGACTCGATCAATTAATAGGTAAGTCCCAAGACGTATTCCCCAAATACTTACCAACAGGCTGAGCAGTATTTGTCTAGATGTGTTCCCGGTCTCCATAATGGAATAATAGATAGCAGCTCCAGCTAACCCATAGGACCAACCAACATCAGCAATACCAGCATCATTAGACCTTTGTTGATATAACCATAACCCAGACATAATAATAGCCATGATCAACCACCAGTAAATTGGATATAAAAAAGTGTTCATATTAATTATAAATTTAACTTAATTTCTGGAAGAATAGGATCCATTCGGCATAGTGGTTTTGTGAAAAGCATTTGGACCGCTCCAATCTGTCTTTCTATAAAACCGCCCTCGCAATAACAAAAATAAAAATTCCATAGACGTATAAACTCTTCTGAAAAACCGAGGTCACGAATTTTCTGTACATTGTTCATGAAATAAGAACGCCAATGATTCAATGTTTTTGCATAATGGGGCGTTATATCCTCTAGGTGGAACAATCTCATATCAGTTGCCTTTGCTGATGATTCACACAGCTTGCTAATAGAAGGAATACAACTTCCAGGGAAAATATAGGTTTTGATGAAATCGGAGAACTGTTTAGCTTCTTCATATAGATAGTCAGTAATGATGATTGATTGAAGTAACATTCTTCCATCAGGAGTCAAAAGTTGGTTACATTTTCTAAAAAAATCGTGATAGTAATGGTGGCCTACGGCTTCAATCATTTCTATCGATACTAGTTTGTTATACTTCCCTGTTAAATCTCGGTAATCCTTTTTAAGAACACTGATTTTATCCTGAAGGCCTAAAGCCTTAACTTTTTCAAGAGTGTATTCATATTGTTTTTGTGAGATCGTCGTAGTGGTGATCTTGCATCCAAAGTTTTTAGCCGCAAAAATAGCAAACCCACCCCATCCCGTACCAATTTCTAGAACGTGGTCATTCGAAGATAGCTCTAGTTTTTTACAAATTCTTTCAATTTTATTAATGGATGCTTGTTCTAAAGAGCTATTTTCGTTCTCGAAGATTGCGCATGAATACATTTTTGTATTGTCTAGAAAAGTTTCAAAAAGGTCATTACCAAGGTCATAGTGGGCTGAAATATTACGAAGGCTACCTTTATGGTTGTTTCGTTTTAAAGAATGTTGAAGATAGAATAATCCAGTTGCTAATTTAGCAAGACCTCCTTCTATTTGATTAGCTGCCTCTCGATTTCTAACAAAGATACGAATTAACCTTGTTAAGTCGTCGCTTGACCATAATCCTTTTACAAAAGCCTCTGCAGCTCCATTTAGTCCTTTTGCGGCAATTTCGGAGTACATTTCATTACTTAAAACGTTAATTGTTGCTGAAACTGGAAAATCATTATTTTTACTGCCAAAAATATAATTATTACCATTTTCATTCACTAGTAATTGGCCTTGTGTCAATTTTGAGAATTGCTTAAGAACCATTGCTTTGGCTAGTCTTTGGGTAAATGACTTGTTAGGCTTTTGAATAAAGGATAAATTTTTGGAGGATACATTTTGATTAGAATGCATTATTTAGCTCCTGGAAATTTCAAGTCGTGCAAATTATTTTTTTGATGCTTGGGGTGAGTATGAAATGGAACTTTTTTTAACCAAAGTCGAAATGCCTGAAAATAGATACCCCAAAGTACCTTAAAAGTGATTAATGGGTATTGAATCAGAACTCTCCTTAAGGAAGCGTGCGATATATTAGTGCGTACTGTATAGAAATTTACCTGGAGTATTTTTTTATTGTTTTCCCATGTTTCCATTTCAACAGAAAACTTATTAGATGGTTTGGTAAGTGACCAGATATATTTTAGGTTCATGCTCATAAAGGGAGAGAT
>CAJJDL010000299.1 GCA_905182935.1 uncultured Nitrospinaceae bacterium
ATAGCATAAATGGCAACTACTAAAGTTTCATGGTATTTAGGATTAACTAAACAGCCCTAGCCCCGTGTATATAATACTCTCTAGTCTAAACATAATTTTAATTATCACAATTCTTGCTTTGTCAGCATTTGGTATCCGTACTTGGGTATACCCAAAATATCCTAATATGGTAGACGCCTCGAATAAGGTAACATCTACTCAAAAACTAGCACCTCTTGTAATGAGGCGTCAAATTCCCCCCACAGATAGCGTCAATGAAGTGGTCGGCAATAATTTATTTAGAGAAGAAAGAGTTGAGTATATCTCCCCCAATCAAGAGCCAGATAATATAAAAGCACCAAATGAGACTCAGAAGGATACTCTTCCACCCCCTGAACTTGCTCTGCGTGGCGTAATGATTCTAAACGGCATTAAAATTGCTATTTTAGAAGGTACACAATCAATTAAAAACGAAGACAAAATTGAAAGTAAAAGCATTAAACGTAAAGGCTATTATCTTGGAGATAAAATTGGTGATTACAAAATTGCAGAAATAGAGAAAAGAGAAGTAAAGCTGAATAGCTCTAAAGGGCAAACTCTATCGGTAAAATTATTAAGACAACTAATAAACATGGATAAAAAAACAATCGCAAAAAATATCAAACCAAAACTCTTAAGCATTCAACCAAAAATTAAGACAAAAACTGCACCAAAGATTAAGAAATCTGCTTCACCAGAGCATAGAATATCCGGAGCCACAACGAAAAGATTGCCTAAACATATTTCTGGTAGATAAAACATATTATGCTTAAAAAATCTAACCCTATTGAACGAATATTATTACGTAGTAATAAAATCACTGAAAAGATTCTCGAAGAAATAAAGTCAAACCAACTACATACAGGTCTCTATCTTGGTAAAACCCTCGTCGACCACGGCTATATTCATGCAAATGTTTTATTAGAAGCATTAAGCAAGGACTTAGGCTTGCCTATCATTAGTTTTCAGGATTATCCAAAAACACAGTTGCCAATAAAAGGATTAAATATTTCAGAATCTTTTTTAAGAGAAAAAACTATTTTCCCAATACAAATAAAAAACGACACGTTAACTTTTGCTGTCTACGACCCATTTGACTTGCATACCATAGAAAATCTAAAAATTTCATTAGGAAAAAATATAAAAATTCTTCTTAGCACTGAAGAAACTATCATAGCGGCTATAGAGTCTTATTATGGACAAGGCGAGTCTGCTATGGGGCGAATGGTAGATAGCATAAAAGATGACACTAACGGTAGCACTGAAATTATTTCCGACACAGAGCATATACGGGATATGGCCTCAGAAGCACCTGTTATAAAATTAGTAAACCATATTATTAGCAATGCCACCGAAATGGGAGCAAGTGACATCCACCTAGAACCATTTTCCGAAGACTTAATTCTACGTTATCGTATCGATGGAATTCTGCACAATTTTGAAGCCCCTCCCAAAAGGTTAAACTCTGCGCTTTGCACACGAATAAAGATTATGGCGGAATTGGATATTTCTGAACGTCGCCTACCACAAGATGGGCGTATAAAATTAAAAGTCCTAGGCAAAGATATAGACATGCGCGTCTCCACTTTGCCCACAATACACGGAGAAAGTATCGTAATTCGTATCCTTGATAGTACAAACTTAAATGTTGATTTAGAAAAAATGGGCTTCCCAAAAAAAGAGCTGGAACAGTTTCAAAAACTTATTAAAAAACCATACGGCAAGATATTAGTCACAGGTCCTACGGGTAGCGGTAAAACAACCACTCTTTATGGAGCTTTACAAAACATAAATACTTCGGATAAAAAAATAATTACGATAGAAGATCCCGTGGAATATCAAATAAGAGGGATTAATCAAATTCATGTTAAACCAAAAATAGGCTTAGACTTTGCCAGCGGTTTACGTTCAATTGTTCGACAAGATCCAGATGTCATAATGGTTGGTGAGATACGAGATACGAAAACTGCAGATGTTGCCATTCAAGCTGCACTAACAGGGCACCTTGTTTTTAGTACCGTTCATACAAACGATGCAGCTGGTGCTATTACTCGTCTTTTAGATATGGGAGTAGAAAACTATCTTATTTCTTCTGCGCTTATAGGCGTATTAGCTCAACGCCTTGTCCGAGTAATCTGCAAAAGCTGTAAAGAACCAGCTAAGGTAGCCTCTGCATTGATTGAAGAATTAGGAACTTGTGGTCATGAAAACATTAAAGCTTTTCATGGGAAAGGCTGCAACGTATGTAGCCAAACTGGATATCGTGGTCGGGCCGGTATTTATGAATTACTCATAGTAGATGACTCAATACGACAACTAATATTGGCCAAATCAACTGCTCAAAAAATACGGGATTTTTCACGTAGTCAAGGTATGACTACCTTACGCGAAGATGGTTGGAAAAAAGTTGCTACCGGGATTACAACCGTAGAAGAAGTATTGCGAGTAACGTTAAGCGAGCAAACATAAACCCCTTTATATAACAAAAAGATGATCACTAGTCATATTTATGGCCTATAAA
>CAJJDL010000300.1 GCA_905182935.1 uncultured Nitrospinaceae bacterium
CTGATAGAATTAAAATAGAGTCAATTTTTGAAGCATTAAGATTTCCAGGGAAAGAAATCAATCTCCAACTATTTTGAGCTATGCCCTCGGGATAACCTGAATATTGCATTTCTGTTGTAAGATTAAATTGATTAAATAAAACCTTAATTTGTTTATATCCAAATTCTTGTACTGCGTTCATCTCATCGATTAATTGAATTCTATAGTAAAAACCATTCGCAGAAATATCTTTTCCTGGAATTATACCTTTATACGTTGCACTACCAGAAAATTTTAAAAGATTATTAGTACTGCTATTAGAACCTTTATTCATTAAAACGGTTGTAAGGGTGGCATCGTCACCTTTTGAATAAAGAATGTTGATTTCTTTTGCATTGAAATCATCAGTTACCGATAATGAAATAGGAAAATCAACACCAGAAGGAACTTGAGGTCCTGGGTCAATTATTGATATATACTTATCTAATGATTCAACGGTAACTAAGACAGTGTCCGGTGGTGTTGGCAGGCCTCCATCCGTTACTTTTAAAACAAATCTTAGAATAGTTTCTTCTGAAACAATTGGTGCTATAAACTTTGCTTTTGATTTAAAAATATCAACAATTTTAATATCTTTAGGTCCGCTCCAAATAAAAGCTAAAGAGTCACCGTCCGCATCTATTGAACTGGAACCATCCAGCTTAACAATTGACCCTGACAAGACAGTTTTGTCTCCCCCTGCATTAGCAATAGGAGAAATATTGTCAGAAACTTTTATATTTACAGTATCTAGCTTTGACCAAATATCACCATCTGAAACACGGAGGAAGATTGTAAGCAAAGAGTCTTCTAATACGATTGGTGCTATAAAGGTTGGATTTGACTTCGTTTCATTATTTAGTTTTATATTCTCACTTGAAATCCATTTATACGTTAAAACTTGTCCATCAGGGTCGAAGCTTTTACCACCATTAAGAAAGACTTCTTGTCCTTCTTTGCTAGTAAAGTCTTCGCCTGCATTCGCAATAGGAGTTCGATTGTTGATTACGGATATTGATATAGTATCTCTTGATATTTTTGATCCATCATTAACAGATAATTCAAGAATAAAGACTTCTCCATTACCAACAACAAAAGGGGTGTTTATATCAATTTTAGATTCACTAGGGCTCGACTCAATCTCTATATTTTTTGGTAAAACTGTCTTTAATATTTTGCCGGAAGGCCCAATCATATTCCCGGATAATACTTTCCATAAATAAGAAACCTCTTCACCTTCAGGGTCATAAGATTTTGAACCATCAAGCTCAAGAGATCGACCTTCAATAACAACAGTATCAGGACCAGCAATGGCAATAGGAGGGAAATTGTCAACAATGGATATAGACACAATATCTTTCGATGAGCTTTGAATATCTTGAACTTCTAAGGTAAAAGTAATGACAGAGTCTGTTCCATAATCAGGGACAATAAATGAAATAGAATCATCTAAGCTCGGACCTAATAAAGAGATGTTAGAAGAATTTTCCCAAGAGAAAGACTGTAAAAATGCCCCGTCCGGATCATAAGAAGCACTACCGTCAAGCATGACAATTGAATCTGGTTTTACTAATTGATCGGGGCCTGCAAGAGCAATTGGAGGCAGGTTTGAAACAACAAATAATTCTAATGTATCAATAGCAGACTTTTCAAAATAATCTGAAACTTGAAGTGTAATAAAGACAGATGTATCAGTAATCCAGTTTGGTGCGCTAAATGTTGGCTTAGCAATAAGCGAATCAGAGAGAACAATACTTGAAGGCGTTGACCATTTAAAAGAAAGTGTATCTTTCTCAAGGTCATAAGATTTTGAACCGTCTAGTTGAACTTCGGCATTTAATAAAACATAGTGTTCTGAACCAGCTTTTGCTACGGGTGGCATATTGTTAATAACCGTGACCATAGTTGTATCAAAATCTTCTTTATACCCATCGTTAACTTTAAGCTGAAATTTATAATCAGACTGAGCAACAGAAATTTTTGGTGCTATAAAATAGCTTAGTCCATCATTCTCATTTTCCAATGATAGATTTGATAATGATGTCCAAGTATGATTTAAAGGACGGCTATCCGGATCATATGAGAAATAAGCATCTAACTCTGCTCTTTTCCCTTCCCTTAATGTAAAATCTGTGTTCGCATTCGCTACGGGTGGTGTATTATTTTTTACAAAAATAATTAGAGTATCAAAGGCGCCAAATTTTCCATCCCAAGCTCCAAATCTTATTTGATAGGTTGTATCTGCTTCAATGTTTGGCGTAATAAAAGAGGAGGTATTACTAACGGTATCTGATAATGAAATCTGCTTTGGGAAAAACCAAAAATATTCAATATCATCACCTTCTTTATCTACAGTTTTACTGCCATCTAAGTATACAGTATCTCCTTCTAAAACATGTGAAGGGAAAACCATATTAACTTCAGGAGCAGTGTTGTTAGATACAATAATTGGAATAGTATCTGAAAAAGAGGTGAGCTCATAATCATTAACCGCTAAACTAATTTTAACCGTACCATTTATTAAAGAAGAAGGAATTGTAAAGGTCGGGTTTTGATCCGTAGCAGATGAAAAAGCAATATCGTTTGGATTTGACCATAGATATTCTATGTTATCTTCCTCAGGATCATAAGAGTCAGACCCATCAAGGGCAATAGAGGAGGAAGGGAAAACATAATTAACTCTAGCGTTAGGATCCGTCATGCTTAATATGGCCGTTGTTGATAATGAAAGGTCTGCTTTTGCAATAGAAATTGGCGCCAGGTTATTTGCAATAAAGATTGAAACTGTATCTGAAGAAAATTTCAACTTTGAATTAGTGACAGTTAGCACAGCTGTCAAGACAGTGTCTTTATCAAAAAGCGGTGCGGTGAACGTTATCAAAGGAACCTTCGACGAGTCTAATGTAATTAAGGGGTCAGCGCTCCAATCAAAAGAAAGAACATCATTTGTTGATGACCAGGACTTATTCCCATTTAGGATTGTAGACCTTCCTTCTCTTACGTATATATCTTCTCCTGCAATTGCAACGGGAGGCATATTGTCATTGATTGCAACAAATTCATGAGGGTTTAATACATCGCCAAAAGACTCACTTGGTATAAAATCTAATATATCTGTAACTATTAAAACGGTATCCATTACCTCGCCATCATAAGCTTTAAAAGTTATTTCACCGTCTCCAGCATTACCATAGACCTGAATAAAATGAAAAGTTCGCCCCTCAATTATTTGTGTTACGGAAACACCTCTTATTGAAGAACCGTGGAAGGCTGCAACCACATTCTTTGTCGACATGACCTCTCTAGTATTAATTTTCAGAATACTAGTAAAGGTCATAAAATGTTCGTATTCAGATGAGTTAACTTTCCATGAGGATGGGGCTTGAGCCAATGCAAAGGTTGAATAGAATAAAATAGATAAAAGTATGGATCGTTTCATCAGGGTATATCTAATAAGGTAAATTTAATTTTGGTTGAAATACTATTTCAATAGCACCATTTTCTTGCTCTGTACGAACGAACCTGAATTCATTAGAACAAAATAAACACCTGAAGGAATACGGGCACCATTTTCATTGCGAGCGTTCCAAACAATATTTCTGTAGCCGGCTTCCATAAATTGATTATTGACAAGAGTGCGAACCTCGTTCCCTAAAATATTATATATTTTAAGTGAAACGATTGCATCTTCAGGTACACCAAACCCAATACTCGTAATTGGATTGAAAGGGTTAGGATAGTTTTGATCTAAGACATAAGTATCAGGGACATATCCCTTATCACCTCGATTTAGGGGCTCTAATTTTAGAACCCAAGGTTCGGTAATATTTCCAATAATATCATTGATACTAAAAGAAATTTGATCAGAGGCTTTATAAATGATATTATTATCGGAGTCCCAAAATTTTAGTTCAATAGATTCACCACTTATATCATCACTATATAAAGTCATAAAAACACGATAAATATCCATTGATTCAATGAACTCTGGTTTTGCATAGCCGCGAATTTCGTTATCTTTCATCGCAACAATAACATCGTTTGGATTGTTAATTCCCCATTGTTCTTTATTTTCAACGAGGGCAATAATATTCATTGAGTGTTGAAATTTTTGCCATTCAATCGTATCCCAAGGAGCATCATAATGTTGAATTTTGACTTTGCCAAGCTTTGCACTTTCACCTGCTGTTATATATGGATAGGTTAATGTATCTGGATTTTCTAGCTGTAGTTTGTATCCTTCTCCCGGATAGAGACGTTTTAAATTTCCAACCCAACCTACATCATTAACATATTGAGCAAACTCTGTTTGACTTTTTATTATATCATTTTCAGTTGGAGTTAAGGTTTCTAAGCCACTAGCGATATCAATATTAAAATTTGGTAAATAAGATACCCAATTCCAACCCTGATTCAATTCGATAGGAATCGTATCTGCACCAACTCTTACGCCTACAAAGTTGATAGAGTCCTTTTCTGCCAAGCTAACCATGAACATATCTCTTTTATCAAGAGGGTTTAGTGTAAGGCTTCCAACCCATCCGGTATTTTCTGCATACTGAGCAAAGCCATTCTGGTTTACAATTCGATCTCCAAAAGAAGGCCTTAGATCTTCAAAAATACTTTCAAGAGACATTACACTAGATTCTAAATTAAACGACATCCAATCCCAGCCTTTAGAAAATTTGAATTGCTGTGCTATTTCACCCGTTGCATTAATATTAATTGGAATGTTTGGTTCACCATAAAAACCATCAGAAGTAAAAGCTAACGTTTTATCCGTAGCCCACCATTCAACACAATTTGTTCTATCCCATATATGAAATTCTACGGTTTCACCATTTGCTAAATTTGAATAAGCGGTAAGATAGGCTCTATATTCTTTGAGATCTGAATCATACTCTAAATCAGCAAAACCACGATACTCGCCATCAACAATAGCTGCTATACGATCATATTTGTCCTCTGAAAATGTACCTAAAACTGCAATTTTTGCTATAACATTCATTGAATATTGATATGAAAGTTTATCAAGCGGCCAATCAGGATATTCACACATTGAAGAAACTTTTAAGGCTAACGGCTCATTTCCATCTGGAGTTTCAGCGAAAATAGTATCTACAAAATCTCCTACGTTTATATTTGGTGATATAGTAAAGACAATATCCCAATTGCCACCAGGGTTCAAGGTTCCCTCTGAAGTATTAACTGTTAACCAGTCTGGCAATCCAGTGATGTCAAAAGCTTTTTCATTCGAACCAATATTATTAAGGCTTATGGTTTGTTTTGTCGGGGTACCGATGATAGCCGTTGTTGATACTTCTGGAGCAGACCAACTGATAGGGTTGCGATTAACTTTAAAAGCATGGCGTACGGTATCGCCAATATTGCCATAAAGGTCTGAATATCCATAGAACTCTACGGTTACTTCATGGTTCTCAATATCACGGTTAGCAAGTAAGAACTCACTCACAACTCTATTTTCATTTGAGCTAATATCAAAAGCAGTAATCTCACCGACGCCGTAAGGGTCGTTGATCTTAAAATTTATTTTTTCAACGGAAACAGGGTCAACCTCTTCCGTGAAGTTAAAAGCTATTTCATCGTTTTGATTTAGTACATTATCCACCGGTTCAGCATTCCCAAGCAAAGAGGGCTTAATGCGGTCTACTGTTCCGCGTTTTGGTGGGAGAAGGTTTACGAGCGCACCACTTAAGCATACTGATTTAAAACGTAGATCATAAACACCATCATCTAAATTAGCAAGAGACCAGTACGTTGTCTCATATTGGCGATTATCGAGTCTAAGCGTATCTACAATTATCGTTGCTTCATCAATGGTATACCAATTTGATTCACTTAAGGGGCTGTACTGCAACTCTATCTCATCAAAGTAAGATTGGCTTAGATCAAAACCAGCAAACGTTACAGCGAGGGTGTCATTAAAAGAGTCATTTAAAACCCAATCATCTGCAATATTATAAAAATCTACGATAGAGCATGGTCGAGCAAAATTGGCAGTAAAAGAAGCTTGATAACCATTCGTTACACCAGCATAATTTGATTCACATTCAGGCGCAAACTTCAAGCGTAGGTCTTCAAACTCATAAAAATCGGAATCAATTGGGCGTCGGACAGTAACGGTAACCGTATCCGTTTCATTGTAATCTAAAGTATAAGGAATGTTGCCCGATTGTCCATTTAACAATATTTCTGCCCCACGTGGATTAGAAGAGCCAACAACAGATAAGACGTAAGTTCGCGTAGTTTGACTAACCGACTCATTTCTTAATAATACACGGTATTCAGCTGTGCCATCAGGTAAAACATTTGTGGCTGTGCTTGCAGATTGAAATTGCATAAAAGGCTCATCTTGTGGATTAGTTACGACAACACCTTCTGCATTGGTCCACTCTTCATAAGGACATGAAGAGTTGCCCGCAACCACTTGAAACACAGGGGTTCCATAAACTGGATCCGTTTTAATATCAACGGTGTAATCATCGCCCTTATCATCATCGTCAAGGGTATATTCAATCGTTGTTGAATTGCTTGTACTGCTTGAACGTGACGAGCCAAGAGTCATTCCAATTCCAACCGTAGAAGTATTTTGAACACCAATGCCCATGACCTTAATACCAAGCCCAAGAGCAAGTTCAGTATTAATTTCCATTTCTGTTTCGAAGGTATGTGAACTAGAAGTTGTAGAGGTTTCTGATTTTGTATAAGACCCTGCGGAGCCATCAAAACTTCGATTTTCTACAAAACTCGCAACCTTAGCTAGCGAGTCTGAATAAGCCAAAATCTCATTCCATCGATCAACATCTTTTTGTTTGGAGGAATCTGCTCCAACGAGAGATTTTAACTCCGGGATCAAATAAGACTGTATATATGGTTTTGAGTATTGAAATGTTGTTGCAAAGCCATTAGGAATAAAAATGAAATCTCTATCCACTGAATAAATATTTTTCCCATTAGCATCCTGCTTAATAGAAAGAATGTCGGTAGTACCATATAAGATATTTAAAGCGCCGCCAACAAAAATATCGCTTCCGGCAGTGCTAAACGATTCACTTGTCGCAAATTCCCAAGTGGTTTCAGAGGAAGAGGTTTTAGACCCACTCAAACTTGTCGATGCAGTAAATGATATCTCAGCCTCTACATCAAAAGACATTCCAACGCCAAAAGGGGCAATTAACGTTGTTGTTTCAACGCCTGCAGAAATTGAAGTTTCATTTGCGAACCCAGCGCTTTCACCAAAGCTGAATCCAAGTGAAAAACTTGAAGAAGACTCGCTAGTAAAAGTGGAAGAAGAATTATCACCAGGAGGTTGCCTTAAAATTAAAAAAGGAATTTCAGGAGCGGTTGTCGTAAAGTCTACAGAAATAGGTTTATTTCCTAGAACCACAGCCCATTCATTGATCGTGGTCTGTCTCTGTTCCGAGGTGTCGGAAGCAAGAACTTCAAATTTTTTCTTATATGGGTTTGCGCCACTGGCTGATGTATTTGGAAGGCCAGGCATTAGAGGATATCGAAGCTTTCCTTTTTCATTTAATGCAAATTGCAGCGTATCTGATTCCACCCCTTTATAACGATCACCCAAATAATCGCGAACCTTTACCCAACCAGTATTTAATGGGCATTGTTCATTTAAATAGTATTGTTCATAAACTTCAATATCAATCGTATCTCTTTTATTTTGAGTAAATTGATTATCACCTAAAAGGTTTTTGTTAAAACCATCAGTTATTTCAGCCGAAAGGGGTGCATAGTAAGTAAAATCTACCGTATCAGTTGTTAGGGTAGCCCAGGTGGAATCTAGTGGATTAAAAGCATCTTTCATGTTGTGAGTTTTTCCACCATTTTGGAACTCGGTTCCAATCGCCAGCAAGTTTGGAACTGCGGGACTATATTGTCCATCAGTTAATACATCAACTACAAGCTGATATTCCATTGTTGGGATGTCAGCAAATTTATATTTACCGCCGCCGTCAACATAGGCAGTATCTATAAAACAAGAGACAGAAGACTTTAAAATAACGCGAGCAAAGTTTTGCGGTCCCAGTGGTAATTGGCAAAGGCCTCCACTTACTTGTCCGACAAGGGTTCGTTTAAAGGTGTCTTTAAAATTAGCTGTTTTTGGTTGAACGACATTTGTAAAACTAAAGGAATGTGGATTGAATGAACCAACCGCGCTATAGTCCGTACTATCTCTATCAGGCATATCAGGAATAATTTCGATATTTCCACCCGGCTCAACTTCGATTAAATACGATCCGTCGGCGTCTGTAACGGTGCCTAAAAACTCACCGTTTTGTAGTAGTTTTACTCCTGCAACGCCACATTCGGCATCTTTTGTATTATCTGAGTCGTAATAAACAAATCCAGAAATAGATTGAAGGTTCGTTACTTTAAAGCTGACATTATTTCGTACGGGATTAGCATCACTTAAGTACGCTTGATTTGAAGTAGGGCTAAAAACATGGTATGGCTTGGTGGGTGATACCGTCATATTTTTTCCGGAACCGTAATTTATATTTACAATTGTATAGGCTCCTCCAAGGTCTGTGTAAGCTGTAGCATAGGCAGGCGCGATAGAATTATCCCAATAACTATTATCACTTTCTCCGTTGAGGGTTCCTTTTAAGGCTTGATCTACGGCATTGGTTATCAAATTACCTGTGCCGACATCCATATTGTTGTAAAGTAATAAATTAGGTTCAGCAATAGAACCGCTCACGCGATATGGCGTATATACATTATAATATTTTGTAATAGAGGTTGAATCAATGTTGGGAAGAACCGGTTCTCCTTTTATAACATTATGACGTATACCCAAATAGTCATCTCTCAACCCAGACCACAGGCGAAACTCATCAATATTTCCTCTAAAATTATTTCCTGAGCCGTCTTTACCCATCAGGAGCGGGTCGCTATTTGCAGTTGTTAACGGAGCGATAAGGCTATCTTGATTAGTATTAAATAGTATCTTAGAGCCATTTACATAAAATCGATAAACACCTTTTTCAGCTGTATTGCCTTTTTTTACAATGGCAACATGCGTCCATTCGCTAGTTGGAATTGTAGCTACGCTTGTAATATCAGCACTCCCTTGAGTATAATTTAAATAATTATATGAGCCAACTTTCTTTAAGGATAGTTTCCAATTAGAGCCTTTGCTTAACAATACTTGTGTCTTGACATCTGGGGTGTTAAACCAAAGTTCTGCAGTTAATGAGTCTCGTGTATTGTTTGATGCCAAATCAAAAATAGAGTTTGCAGGAAAACTGGCATAATCGTCATTCCCATCAAGCATTACGGAGCTGCCCCAGTTGGGAGTCGCTCTAACTTTTGTAAAAGGGATTTTGGTGCCTAAAGCTGTTTCAACAAAGCCGGTAATAGTTCCGTTTGAAGAAGTTTTTCCTATAAAAATATCTCCATCAGCATCAGTCCCAAATACATTTGAACCTTTAACGGTATAAGTATATTCTGTTCCAGGGATCAAACCCGCATCATCGTTGTATGAGGTATTTACAAAATTATAATTATCTTGAATTCGAGTTGATGCTCTATAAATATCATGTCCGGTTCCTGCGCCAGTTGCTTGCGGTGTATTGGGGTCATAATTCCAATCTAAAACAACTTTATTTGGGAAAAAATCATATGAAGCGGTGAGAGCAATATTTTCAGGTCTTCGTTTAAAAATATTCCAAAACCCCAACTCAACTTTAATCGGTCCACCTGGGCCTTGACCAATCAAGATAGAATCCTGTTCAGTTTGAACAATTTGGCCCACCGTAAAACTGACGGTTCCTCTCAAGGCATCACTTCCAGGGACTGAATTGATCACGCCGGTTGTATTTCCAGCGCCACCACTAACAATCTTAAAAGTCACTTCTGCAGCTTGAGTGCCCGTTGCATTACTGTTACTTATGACAACCTGAGCTGACATTAAGCTCCCCATGAGAGCTAATGAAAAAATATTAGCGAAAAAACGTTTCAATTGGTTATCCATTAATTGATTAAAAAAAATTGATATCTACCAAACAGAAAAACCAATGTATCCATATTGAGAATGCCATCTTGTCCAGTTTCCTGTTTCACTTCTCCATTGAAGTCGAGCACTATAATTGCCTTCTTTTTTATCTGAGACACACCAATTAGAATACCATGTATCTAAACGAGAGTCGTTGATATAATAAAGATTCATGTGTCCATTACTATCAGGCAAGTAAGAGACGGTTCCATCGGCGGTATTCGTAAGTTTTACTCTGAGAAAAATTCGATGATGAGTGTCATCTACCCATCCACCATCAAATTGAAGCCCGTAGCAAAACGAACCACGGGTATAAAAACTACCTTGAGCTTTGGTATCATTATGCGTGGCCGTATTCCAATCGCTACCACCATCAGTTTTAAAGTCAACCCAGGAGGTTGAATACATATAGTTGTTACCCGTTGTCACACGAAAAACACCTTTAGGGTCCATAGAGTTTTTTGCAAAAATCTTTTCTTTAATCTTAACATTTCCACCATTTTCAAAACGTGCGATCTCTTTACCATCATTACGATTAAGCAAAAGCCCATTTGGCGCCGTTATTAAATAAGACCAATCGTTTGTATTGTTTGGGATATAGGCCTTGTAGGTAGCGCCGTCTTTTTTTGTTCCTCTTATTGCATTACCATTTGTAATAATTAATTCGTCTCTAAAAATACTGGAACCATTAACATCTAACTGTTCAGTTGGAGCGCTATCGTTGTTTATTCCAACCTTTCCATCCTCAGTTAGCATAATACCTTTCTTCCACATATTTTTGCCATCATTGCGTGGTACTATATTTAAAATTTCGTAATTATCCTCTACACCACCATCAATAGTAAAACCTTTATCTTTTTCATGGTTTTGAAGCAAAATATTATCTGCTTGAATATCGCCCTTTACATGCAATTTTGAAGCAGGAGACGTCGTTCCAATACCCGTGTTTCCATCGGCAGGCATGGTATTTGTTGTCCCATTTAATTGTGAAATGATTGCGTAGGGGGTC
>CAJJDL010000301.1 GCA_905182935.1 uncultured Nitrospinaceae bacterium
CGACATCAGAAAAGTCAATGAGGGTGATGATTGTCCTAAGTGTGATTCAGGGAAATATGAAGTAAAACGAGGCATTGAAGTAGGTCACATATTTATATTGGGTAAAAAATATAGTGAATCGATGAAAACCTTTTACTTAGACGACCAAGGCAAAGAAAAACCGATGGTCATGGGTTGTTATGGAATAGGTGTTGGCCGAACCGCTGCTGCGGCCATCGAACAAAACCATGACGAAAAAGGAATCGTATGGCCCCTTCCCCTTGCTCCTTTTCAAGTAATAATTTTACCAGTAAATTTTTTGGAGGATAGCTTACGTTCAGCGGCGGAAATGACTTATAAAATCCTTTTGGGAATGGGAATAGAAACCTTGCTTGATGACCGTTCAGATAGATTGGGTGTAAAATTTAAAGATGCCGATCTTCTTGGGATCCCAATACAAATAGTTATAGGCTCCAAAAACCTTGATAATGGAAACGTAGAAATAAAACTAAGGAAAACTGGTGAATCTCAATTAATCTCCTTCCCAGAAGGAATTGAGAATATCCCTGAAATACTTGCAGGTTTGCAATCTCTATAACTCCCTATAAAAGAAAAAGTTTCTCTTGCAACGCTCACCTCATTTTAGTAAAATTTTAAAATTAAATTGGGTCCTGCTAAGAGCGTGGCTTAAGCCCCGCTTTTTTTTTTTGGTTTTTTCGAGAAAATTAGTAAAAGTTTAAAAGTCCAACTTCTGATTCATTAAATATGAAACGTTCAGGCCGTAGTTAGCGCAGAAGTACTCCAAAAATTTTATTGCTAAAGTATGGGGAAAACCTCTATATACCAATTAGTTAGAGAACTAATTGAACCAACTGTAACAGAGCATAATATCGAGCTTGTCGATGTCGAATACATAAAGGCCGGAAAAGTTTGGACTCTCAGAGTATTTATTGATAAAAAACAGGGGGTTACGGTATCAGACTGTCAAAAATTGAGTCGGGAGATTGAAGACTTAATTGAAGTTCACGAATTAATTAGTGATCCTTATAACCTTGAAGTCTCTTCTCCTGGTCTAGATCGTCCGCTTAAAATAGAAGCCGATTTTTTAAGGAATAAAGGTAAACAGATACAACTCAAAACCTACGCACCCATAGCAGGAAGAAAAAATTTTTCTGGCATAGTTTTAGACGTTAAAGATAAGATCCTATTTCTGAAAGGTAAGGACGATTGTCAAGAGTTAGAATTGGAGAATATTGCTCAAGCTAAATTAGTTATCGAATTTTAAATAAAAAACCTATGAACAACGAAATTTTAGGGATAATTGATCAACTTGGTAGAGAAAAAGGGATCGATAAGGAAATCCTAATTGAGGGACTCAAGAGCGCCATGGAAGCGGCTGCACGCAAAAGACTAGAAACAAACAAACCTCTTCAAACTGAGTTCAATCAAGAAACAGGCGAAATCCAGGTCTTTTCTGAAAAAACTATCGTCAACGAAGTTACCAATTCTGACGAAGAAATTTTAGTTAAAGATGCACTTGCAATCAACCCAGAAGTAATCGCAGGGGAAACCTTGCTTGTGCAATTACCTATAGATAATTTTGGTCGCATTGCTGCTCAAATTGCCAAGCAAGTTATTATGCAAAAAGTACGCGAGGCTGAGGTCGATATCCTCTTTAATGAATTCCAGGATAAACAAGGTGACCTAATAAATGGCATTGTTCAACGATTTGAACACGGCGATATTATAGTTGACTTAGGTAAGACGGAGGGAATACTACCGCGGCGAGAACAGGTTTTTCGAGAGGTATTCAACCGAGGAGATCGTATTCGCGCTTATATTCTTGATATAAGAAAAACTACGCGAAATGCCACAGTAATTCTTTCACGCACAAACATAGGGCTCATAAAAAACTTATTTGAACTGGAAGTACCAGAAATCAATGAGGGAATCATAGAAATAAAAGGTATAGTTCGCGAACCCAACGGCAGGACCAAAATAGCAGTTCAAACTAATGATCGCGATGTTGATGCTGTTGGAGCTTGCGTTGGTATGCGAGGCATGCGAGTCCAATCTATTGTTCAGGAACTTCGTGGAGAAAAAATTGATATCGTAGAATATTCAGAAGACCCAGAGGTCTTTATTCGAAATGCTCTTAGCCCAGCAAAGATTTCGCGGATAATTAAAAATACAGACGACAGCCATATGACAATTATTGTAGCCGACGACCAAATGTCCCTTGCAATTGGGAAAAAAGGGCAAAATGTCCGGCTTGCTGCAAAGCTAGTTAAGTTAAAAATAGACATTAAAGGTCAATCAGAAGCGCCTAATCCGTTAGGTATTTCCAGCCTACAAACGAATGTAAAAACAAGCTCTTCTAGAGTTAGTTTTTTAGAAGAAATTAGCGCGGCAAAAGGACTCGGAGAAAAGATTACTGCCATTCTTTTCGAGGGAAATATTGTAACCATTCAAAATGTAATCGATCATGGATTAAAAGGACTCATTTCTTTACCAGGAATCGGACCTAAAAAAGCTGCAGCTATTCTAGTATTTACAGAAGAACTTAGCGAAAGAGCGTTAGAAGACAAAAATAAATTACTATCCTCCGCTGAGGCCACCGAAAACACCAAATTAATGGAGCCCTCTGGTGCCAATGAAAAAGAAAATGAAAATGATGAGGAGCAAGAAGTTCCGGTAAGTCAATTACACGGAATTGATCCATCCATAATAAGTAAGCTGATGCAAAGTGGGTTTGAAACTCTAGCAGAGCTTTCAGTAACAGAAAAGGACGAGCTAGCTGAAATTGACGGGATTGATGAAGAAACTGCTGCGGCAATCATAAAACAAGCAAAAAAACAATCAATTATCGATTGATATAGATAGTGATTGAATCTAAACGATGGGCAATTATATAAACTATATTATAAAAATTTAAAAATCAGTTTGGGAGGTTTTTTTGGGTAAAATTCGCGTTAACAAATTAGCTTTGGAACTCAACATTCAAAACGAGGACATTTTAAATGCTCTAAATGATAAGGGGCATGCTGTTAAGAATTACATGAGTTCGATAGACAATACTATTGCGGATGAAATTCGCCAATTTTTCACACAAGAACCTGAACCTGCACCCAAAAAAACCCCAAAAGCCACTAAGAAAGTAACGAAAAAAAAGGCGACCACTGAGACTAAAGTAGTTAAGAAAAAAACTTCTCCAAAGAAAGTAGTCTCTAAAAAAGTAGCACCAAAAGTAGAAATCGAAACAGAAAAAACACACGTTAAAAATTCAGTGACTACGGTGACAGCAGACAAAGATACCATTAAAAAATCTGTCCCAGATGACTTAGATAAAAAACCGACTAAGCTAGTTAAAAAATCTGGACTTAAAATAGTAAAATACGACGAGAAACCCAAGAAAATAGAAAAAAAACCACCATTAACTAATAAAAAACCAGTTATTCCCCCTAAAAAAATACCTTCAAAAGAACTACCTCCTCCAGTAGAAACACCAAAACCTGAAAAAATACCTGTAAAAGTTGAAGAAGCTTTTGAGACTGTTCAACTTCCTGGGAATATCATGATTCGAGAATTGGGAGAAAAATTAAGATGCTCTCCTAACGATGTAATTAAAGAGCTCATGAATCTTGGTGTGATGACTACAATAAATCAAAGCCTTAGTTTTGATGTTGCTTCAAAAGTAGCTGACAAAAGAGGTTTTGAAGTGGAGTTAATTAAAGAAAAATCTGACATTGACTTTGAGGAAGAAGAAGAAGAAAACCCTGAAGACCTCATCCCTAGACCACCTATTGTTACCATTATGGGACATGTTGACCACGGAAAAACATCATTACTTGATGCTATAAGAAAATCTAACGTCATTGAAAATGAATCCGGTGGGATTACCCAACAAATTGGAGCATATCGAGCAAAAGTCAAAGATCAGTTTATTACATTTCTTGACACACCTGGGCACGAAGCATTTACTGAAATGCGTGCTCGTGGGGCGCAAGTAACAGATATAGTTGTCTTAGTAGTTGCTGCTGATGATGGAATGAAACCTCAAACAAAAGAGGCAATCGACCATGCTAATGCAGGTAATGTACCAATTTTAGTTGCAATTAATAAGATTGATAAACCAGGAGCAAAGCCAGAAGAGGTAAAAAAACAACTAGCAGATATAGGTTTATTGCCAGAAGACTGGGGTGGGCAGACAATATTCACCGAAGTTTCTGCATTACAGAAAACAGGCATCGATCATCTCTTAGATTTAATTCTACTACAGGCCGAAGTTATGGAGTTAAAAGCAAATCCTACCCTCCGTCCGCAAGGAATAGTTATTGAATCAAAATTGGATAAAGGACGGGGCCCTGTCGCTACTGTGATTGTGCAAAAAGGGACATTAAGTGTAGGACAACCTTTTGTTGTAGGACCCTATTTTGGTAAAGTCCGAGCACTTATTACCGATAATGGTTCCAAAACTTCGAAAGCCACTCCGTCCATGCCAGTGGAAATAGTCGGTATACCTGAAGTCCCTAAGCCCGGCGATAAAG
>CAJJDL010000302.1 GCA_905182935.1 uncultured Nitrospinaceae bacterium
TTCTTAAATTAATTATTAATAGTTTGATGCTCAGTAGAATTTCATCGCATGCCTACTAAAAATAGATATTTTTCGATTGAAGAAGCAAATGCTGTTATTCCCCTGTTGTTGGTTGATATACCTTTAATTCAATCATTGATGGATAACTTATCTCATAATTATCCAGACGTAAAAAAAGCAAGAGAAAAAGCACCATTTAATGGCGGTAGCTTGCAGGGAGCCGATTACATAAACTGTGCGTTAAAGATTAATTACTTGACAGAGAAACTTGAGTCCAAGGGATGTATTTTAAAAGGAATTAAACATGGGCTTGTAGACTTTCTTGCTCTCAGAGAAGGCAAGGAGGTATATCTTTGCTGGAAAAATCCTGAAGAAAAGATTGAGTACTGGCACGATATTCAGTCAGGGTTTGCTGGAAGGCAGCGTATTTAATGTTGAATATTAATGATAATTACTTTTTCTTTAAAAGAATTGCTTGAACAGCTTTTACCAACTTTGGGTTTCCTGAAATAGCGTTCCCTCTATCAATTAATCCTTTATTTCCTGTAAAGTTGGCAAATTCTCCTCCTGCTTCTTTCACGATAATTTTGCACGGTGCAAAGTCCCATATATAAGCCCATGGATCGACCATAACATCAACGGCTCCTCTTATTGCCATCAAATGGCCGAATGCGTCAGGGTAGGTTCGGACAATTCCAGCTTCTTTGTTTAGGGTATTGTATAAATGCATATATTTTTTTTGTTTAAAGCAGTATTTATCCCCAGTTGCTATGAATGAATCCTTAAGATTTTTATGTTTAGAAACTTTAAGTCGTTTCTTCCCTGAGTAGGCACCTTCCCCTTTAACTGCCCAAGCGGTTTCTCCCAATGCAGGTAGAGATATAATCCCCATTACAGGCTCACCTTTATAGAGTAGTGATATAAGAGATGCAAATAATGGTAGCCCACGTATAAATGAGCGAGTACCATCAATAGGGTCAATGGTCCAAACCCATTCTGACTTGGAATTATCTTCTCCAAACTCCTCGCCAATAATCCCATGATCAGGATAATTTTGTGATATTTTATTTCGTAGTATCTCTTCTGCTTTGTAGTCTGCTATGGTAACAGGACTATGGTCTGATTTAGATTCGACATTCATTTCTGTACGAAACCATTTCATGATTTCTGCATTTGAAATTTTTATATAGGAAAGAGCAGCATCTTTAGTGTCTAGCAGATTCATTCAGGATTCTCCATAAGTCATACTATTTTTTCGTGTTTACAAAGTTGATTTTTGATGGGTAGAATGATTTGTAATTGTTAAATCTATAGAATTAATTTTTAATTCTTTTTGTAAATATGATCGTTTTATTGATACTTGCCTGAGATAACTTTATGAATGATAAAAAATTAATGTTTGCTGTTATTGGCTGTTTCGCTATTGCTCTTTTATTTGTTCTTGTAATTGTTTGGGAGATCAAAAAATCTATAGAGTACGATAAAAAAGTGCGTCGGCTTTCATCTAAAGCAACCGAAACCATTGTGAATGATAACAGAGATTTTAGTATCTACGAATTAATAGTTGGAAGTGATGAGCGAGAAATGATTTTGGTTCCCGAGGGAGTATTTACTCGAGGGTCAGACGATGGAGGTTTTGATGAAAAGCCAGAGCAGGAGATTTACTTAGACGCATTTTATGTGGATAAGTATGAGGTTTCAGTAGAAGCATATAATGTGTTTCGTAAAAATGCCAGCTATGTGAAGCCATCTTTTCCTTTTTTACAAAGCGATAACTCTACATTATTTTTAGAAACTCCAAACTTCCCAGTTGTCGGAGTTTCTTGGCACGATGCAACCAACTACTGTGAATGGGCTGGTAGAAGGCTTTTGACTGAGGCAGAGTGGGAAAAAGCTGCTAGAGGTACACATGGTCTAAAATTTCCGTGGTCAAATAAAGTTCTTGAAAAACGAGCTAATCTTGCAGGCAAACATGATGGGTTTGAGTTTTTGGCTCCAATAGGTAGTTTTCCCATGGGAAGGAGCGTTTATGGAGTTTATGATATGTCTGGCAATGTTGCAGAGTGGGTTCAGGATATCTATGATCAATTTTATTATCAAACTGCTCAGATAATGAATCCAACTGGTCCTGAACAAGGTAAAAATAGAGTCTTCCGAGGTGGGTCGTGGGATTCACGGTCGGTTGATATTCGTGTGGCAAAACGTTTTGCTGCAACTGAGGGAAGAAAAGATGCTGTTTTAGGTTTTCGTTGCGGTTTATCTAAAGCTGATTTTAAAAATTAATATTTAGCGAAAAACTATTATCCTCCTTTATTCAATTGTTTGATTAGGTAATCCTCCTTGAATTCCCAATCCAGATTCTGGGTATTAATTTTCTTTTTTATTTCGGGTGCAACCGGCCTGATATACGAGGTTGTGTGGACTCGAATTTTAACACGTGTTATGGGTAACACACATTATTCGATTGCTACCGTGTTGACCATCTTTATGGGAGGCCTTGCTCTAGGAAGCTATCTTGGTGGACGCTGGGTTGATAAAAGAAAAAATGCCTTATTTATTTATGCTGCTCTAGAAGTGGTTATTGGTCTATATTGTTTGCTGATTCCTTCGATCATTGAAAACGCCTCTCCTCTTTTTGAATGGGTTTACCAGACTCAAACCGGATCTTATACTCAAGCAAGTTTATATCGATTTTTTATCTGCGGAGTCATATTAATTCTTCCTACTTCATTGATGGGCGCAACACTTCCAGTTCTAAGTAAATACATTTCTCAAGACTCTGTTTTTATCGGCCGAGATGTGGGTACTTTGTATTCACTAAATACCTTTGGAGCAGTTACTGGAGCTTTTTGTAGTGCATTTTTATTTATGAAGTTTTGGGGAGTTTTGGCAACTATATGGTTTGCTGCGGCTTTAAACATCGGTATTGCTGTGGTTATTTTTATATTTTTTAATTCGGGTTCAGAGATACCAAAAACTTTAGAAAAAGGAAAAGAGAGATTAGATAAGTCATTATTTGAGGCTAATACGTTTTATATTTTATTGGCTTTTGGATTCTCTGGATTGAGCGCCTTAACATATCAGGTTGCATGGAATCGTATTTTGTCACTACTTTTAGGTTCATCTATTTATGCGTTTAGCCTTATCCTGACTACATTTATTCTAGGTCTCGCTTTTGGAACAGCTGTGTTTTCTCGAAAAGTGAATGAATTTAAAAGTCCGTTAATGGTATTTGGACTTCTACAGATGGGGATAGGAATATCGGCCTTATTCTTAATTCCACTTTTTGAATATATTCCATTTATTAATCGATGGGTATATCAAAATTGGAGTATGGATTTTGTTACCATACAGTGGTCTGTTTTTTTGGTGGTAGTTTGTTTTTTATTTATCCCCACATTTTTTATGGGAGCCCAGTTCCCAATCGTTATTAAGCTTGTGGTTCGAAAACTGGACACATTAGGCCATTCTATTGGAAAAGTTTACGCTTCCAATACTTCTGGGACTATTATTGGATCTTTTTTGGCTGGGTTTATTCTGATTCCATTTATTGGTGTCCAAAATACTATTCTCGTGGCAGTGGGTTTAAATTTATTCATTGGTTTTACTTTGATGATAATTTCTGCAAGAGTTTCCATTAATTACAAGATGTACGTTTTGCCGGCCATTTTAATGTTTTGTTTCATGTGGGGGAAATCTATGGATTCTTGGGATAAATCCATTATCTCAAGCGGTTCTTATATGCCTTACCGTATAGGTGATTTAAGTGAAGCGGAGGCTAAGGCGAATAAAGTTTTATTTTTTGAGGAGGGTATCCATACAACGGTTACAACTGAACTTGCCGCGTCGGGAAATATTTTTTTGCGAGTTAACGGGAAAACAGATGCATCACTAGCGATGGATATGCGAACTCAGTTACTATCGGGATACATTCCGATGCTTGCACACAAAGATCCCAAATCGGTATTAGTTATTGGTCAGGGTAGTGGCATTACTCTTGGTGCGGTAGAACAGTTCCCTATAAATTCAGTAGATCTTGTTGAAATTTCATCAGCTGTAATTAAGGGGTCGCGTTATTTTGATTCATTCAATCATCATGCATTAGATGATAAAAGGTTGAAAATAATTTTGGCTGATGGAAGGAATCATGTTGCTTTAGCTGACCAAAAATACGATGTTATTATATCTGAACCATCAAACCCTTGGATTGCTGGTGTTGGGGCCTTATTTACGGTTAACTTTTTTGAGTTGATGAAAAAGCGGCTTAACCCTGGGGGCATTGCTTGTATTTGGGTGCATACGAACATGAGTCCCATGAGCTTTAAGTCTGTAGTTCGTACCTTTTCAGAAACTTATCACTATGTAACGATGTGGGAGTCTATTGTTGGTGATGATTATTTGCTCATTGGGTCTGATTCAGAATACAAATTTTCTTACAATCAAGTTGGTGAACTTTTGTCCGATGAAATTCAAGGTAAAGATCTTAATCAAATAGGTATTTCTGACGTGAGAAACCTAATGAGTTTGCTTATAATGAAGCGTCAAGAGCTAATTCAGTTTTCTAAAGACGCACCAATTCACACCGATGACAATTCACTTTTGGAATTCAATGCGCCTAAATATATTTATAAGGACGAGAGAGATATTCTAGTTCGGCAATTAACCCCATACGTTAAAATCGATGGATCGTTATTAGACTTAGAAAAGTTGGATAAATCTGTTCGTTTAAGGATATTAAAAGAAATTGCAGCAACCGAAAGATCGGAGAGTCAAATTTCTGAAATCAAGCGCAGAAACAGGATTAAAGGTTCACTGGATCAAGCAAAAGAGGCATACCAAATGGGTGATTCTTCTCGTGCGGTAGAGATCTATGGGGATATTCTTAAACGCGACCCAGATAATGTATTGGCATGGTTAAACTTAGGGAATGTTCTTAAGGGACTAAATCAATTTAATGCGGCTGAGATTGCATACAAAAGAACATTAGAAATCAATCCTTTTTATATTTTTGGAAGTGTTTCTTTAGCCCAACTTTATCTAGCATCTAAGGAACCTGAGAAGGCATTGAATGTGTTAGGGTCTTTAGATAGGTGGCATGATAGTGATAGTGAAGTAAGCCTTTATAAAGGGATAGCTTTTTCTTTTCAGAAAAAAACAGAACTTGCAATTAAAGAATTTCAAAATGCTATCAAAATAGACTCTAAATTTGATCTTCCATATTATTATATTGGGGTTCAGTATTTTGGATCTAGTCCAGAGTTTTCTAAAGCTAATTTAGAAAAATTTCTACTTTTATCATTAAATAAGCCAGATAGCCAGGGTTTGGTTGTTAAAGCAAAAAAACTACTGAGGAAACTTTAACCAGTTGATTAACTGGTTATATATACTACTAATTTTCATGTGATTGAATATGCCTAAAAAGATAAAAATATTGTGGGTTGCGTGTGTTCTAATTATTTTCTCTGGTTTTGTTTGTTTTTCTTTTATGAAAAAGGTGAAAGTTTATCAATTAAAAGAGGAAGCAAGGTCTAATCAAGAGTCTCTTGAAAATAAAAAGACGTCTTTTAAGGTTAAAGATAATGGCAAGGTTTTTAAAGTTGATCCGATTAAAGAAATTAAAGAACTAAATGCTCTTGGAAAATATGATGATGCTGTCAAGTATGCAGAAGGTGTTGCAATGCTTAATCCTAACCAACCAAAAATTTATACTTGGTGGGGGATTTCTCTTGTCAAGGCTGGGAATAGGGAGTTGGCTATTGAAAAATTTGTTAAGTCAGCCAACTTAGATAGTAGTTATTCAAAAACGTACTTGTACTGGGGGCTTACCTTGGCAATGAGTGGGGATTCAGATGGAGCGATTAAGAAATATAAGAAAGTTCTAAAATTAGAGCCAGACAATAGCAATGCATATGCTTATTGGGGAGCTGCTTTGGATAAATTAGGTAAATATTTAGAGTCAGTTGAAAAGCTTGAGTATGCTCTGGAGATTAATCCAAATAACCCCAATGTTTTTAGTCCTTTAATTGTTTCATTCTTCCATCAGAAAAAATACAGTGATGCTTGGGGTGTTGTGAAAAAGGCAAAGAGAGCTAAGGTGATTATTCCTAAAAGCTTAATAATTAGGTTGACTGAGGTTTCTCCTGAGCCTATGTATTAATTTATATAGATATATTCAAAAAATTTTATATAATGCACACTTATTTTATTAGTTGTGATGAATAATATAATGAGGAAATATGTTTAACCTAAAAATTTTCCGATCATATTCAGTTGCTTCTAGTTTGTTTTTTTTATTTCTGGGAGGAGTATCTAGTTCTAGCGCAGCTGCCATATTAGATGCAGAGGCTTCAAAGGAATTAAGCTACTCAC
>CAJJDL010000303.1 GCA_905182935.1 uncultured Nitrospinaceae bacterium
TAAGATTTCTAAAATCTTCAACAAACCAAAAAGCAACTGGAACATTCAATAGTTTTAAGTTCTTAATCGCTTCGGGTGTCAGAGGTGCTTGGGCAAGGGCAAGAATTAAATCAGGTTTAAAGTCAGCTGCCTTAGCAGCTATAAGCTGGCCCATAAAACTCGAAAATTGCTTCGATAAAGACTCGAGGTTTCCCTTATTCCTTGTCGAATTATTAATAGCAAAAAATCCATCAGCAAATTTTTCACATTCAACCGATTCTGCATGATGACCCATTTCATTTAATGCATGGACGCAATAATTCGCAGTGGGTAACGACCCTCCATAATATGGGTTTACAATAAGAACTTTTATCCTATTTTTTTTAATAACTTTTGATGTTTTTAGCGCTAAATTCATCCGCTTAAAAAAATTATCAGATATTCTTATAGAGGGAATATGTTCGTATACGTTCCAATTTTCTGATTGATTCGACGCTAAAATTTTTGGTGGAGGTGTGGCGACAATAAACTTTGTATTATTTACAAATGATTTAATATCAACAGAGTATAAAAATGCTTGAAAAATGGCCATTAATGGCTCTATTACTAAGATCTCTTTATGCCGAGTTCTCTTTAAGATTTCCAAAACATGGTAACCAAAACCTAGACCATATATGACTGGTTGGTCAACACTATTGAAGTTGAAATTTAATAAGGAGTCAGTTGCCTCCTTAAAGGGGTTATATGTGCTGTGAAGAGAAATAGATCCAATTTTAGGAATTGGATTACCATCCTTTGACATCACAACATTAACTATTTTTTGCAATGGCTCGAGTTCAACCCTCTTTGCTAAGGATGGTTGTGTGACTTTTAGTAATGCTAGATTTTTTGTATATAAGTTCAAAGTATAAATAGAATATTAATTAATAAACTCCTTCTGTTTGACTTTCTATTTGATTAAACATATCTTTTGCATCCTCATGGATCGGATTAATTTCTAAAATCTTAGAAAGGATATCTCGAGAATCATCAATTCTATTTGTTTTAAAAAGTATTCCTGCAAGCCCTATAAGAATGTCAGTATTAGCTGGGTTGATTTTAAGGTATTTTTTCATTGCCATTTCAACTAGATCGAATGAATTTTGATTATACGAAAGCTCTAATAAATTACTCATGGCAGATTTATTTTCTATATTAATTGATAAAGCCATATTAAATGAATCTATAGACTTTTTAATATTCCTTGATTCCTTATACGCCATTCCAAGACCACTAAAAACCTTATCACTATCGGGGTATTTTTCAGATAAAACTGTAAAACGTTTTATAGAGTCATTTAGTTTTTTTAATTGGAGTTCTAGTACCCCTAGGCCCACCCCCGCAACATAACCATCAGAATTAAGTTCAAGACTTTTTTTATAATTATGTTCCGCATTTGAAGGGTCCTGTAACTGCATAAAACAATTACCTAGACGAGCTAAAATTTCCGAGTAATCATCCTGGTCTTTACCTACCTCACTGTATAGTTTTACAGCGTCTTGATATTTACCTTCATCTTCGAACGATTTTCCTAACATTAACGTAGTACTCATTTTGCTCTCCTTAATTTTAGAAAATCTTTCTTTAGGTTTATTATCAGAAATTAATTTCGCTGAAATCTTATATTGAAAAACAAAAAACTTCCTCAACTCTTCAGGTGATAAATCCCGGATGCTCAAACGACCAATATTTAAAGTGGTTATAGTATCTTTTGCACTATCATATTGTGGGTCAAGAGTTTCATGAACCTGTATAATTTCATAACCAGCATCAGTAAATAATTTTTCTATTTCATGATAGGTAAAAAACCTTAAGTGAGTACGATCTAGAATTCCTTCATCCTGATAGGTCCAATTACCTTCTATCAGTTGGCTTACTACTCCTAGGTATTGAACGTTAGGGATACTTGCTATTAATGTACCGGTAGGTTTTAACAACTTGCTGGTTTTTTTGAGAACAGTCAGTGGGTCTTTTAAATGCTCTAGAATATCGGCAAATAAAAGACAATCAAAAGTTTCATTTTTGTAAGGAAGATCAATATCCTCAATATCACCCTCAATAACATCATCCAATAAACTTTTTGCTTCAATTGCAGCATTATGATCTAATTCAACTCCTGCCACATAAACCCCTGATTTTTTCTTTAATTCATTGCCGGTCATACCTGCTGCACACCCAATCTCGAGGATATTTTTAGCGTCACTTGGAACTATTGATAATATATCTTTACGAATATTCTTATAATATGATGGCATTAGAGGTTTTTCCGACCCATTAATTAAATTGGAGGATTCGATAGGTTTATTTATTTTCGTATGATCTAAAAATTGGATAATTGCTGAATGTATACTTTTCTGCCAAAGCCCAAGAAATTTGGATATTGGAAATTTTTCCATAACTATTTCTCTAGATTTTTGACCTAAAGATTTTGCCAAAAATGGATTATCGAGTAACTCTTGAGAGCGCTCTCTTAAATAATCTAAATTTTTAGATTGGTAGCCATTTACTCCATTTATGATAGGAGAAGTTTTATTTGAAGTAGTTATTACGGGCATACCAACTGCCATGGCCTCCAAAAGGGATAAATTGTATCCATCCTCATATTTTTCTGTAGTTGTATGTAAATACATACGCATGGAGCGATAATGGGCTAATAAATCACCAAATCCAGAAGACATTCGTGATTTATCAATAGTTGGATTCATTCCAAGTGTTATTGATGGTAAACCAGCTAATATAGACTCACCTATATGAAAACCCATCATAAGGTCTCTCTCTTTGATTAAATTTCCAACTCTTAAAATAGCGCTACTTTCACCAGTATAACCACTATATTCATCTACATCTAAACCGGGCAATATAACGTCACCCTCCATCTCCCAGTCAAGACGTTTACTCTCAGAAATAAATACCTTATTAACATCAATAAGTAATGGACCAATACTACTTAGATACTTATCTCGATTTATATTATTATTTCCAAGTCCAATTTCAGTAGTCAGTTTGTTGTGAAACACTAGTATTTTTGGAATGCTATAATCACGTA
>CAJJDL010000304.1 GCA_905182935.1 uncultured Nitrospinaceae bacterium
TTGAAGATTTTGGACGAGGTTTTGCCTGGCTGGATACAGGTACACATAAGAGCTTAATGGCTGCCGGACAATTTGTTCAGGTGATTGAGGAAAGACAAGGACTCAAAATCGCCTGCCTTGAGGAGCTTGGTTACAGAAATGGCTGGATTACGAAAGAAAAGTTGATGAAGATTGTTGTTTCATTAGGAAATACGCCTTATGGAAATTATGTGAAGATGATTGCTGAACAGTAAGATCATCTCAAATCAATTTCCAAATAATAATTACCCATCTAAAAGAACTTTCAAATGTTTATAGGAAGAAGGAATGAAACGATTGATTAAGCTAATACTTAACTCATCGCCCACCATATTTCAGGTGATAAAGTTCATCTGCCTTAATATCCATCATAATTTTTCCAGATTTAAGTGGTTATCTCTAAAAAAACGTAAAGTGATTAACTTGGAGCTTGGCTCAGGACCCAAAGCTGGTATGGGTGATTGGGTTACTGTTGATCAACATGGAGCGGATATTCCATGGGATTTGCGAAATGGGATACCGCTCGAGACAGGCTCAGTAGCTAAAATATATTCGTCTCATTTATTGGAACATATACAGTACGAACAGTTACTTCCTTTTCTCGCAGAGTGTAGAAGGGTTCTGAGTGATGGTGGAGAGTTTCTTGTTTGCGTACCTAATGCTGGCCACTACGTTAATGCTTACGTTAACGGAACAATGTTTAGAGAGAAAGAAACTTGGTATCAGCCAGCTTTGGTAGACACTTACTCTTGCATAGATCAATTGAACTACATCGCGTATATGGGTGGTGAGCACAAATATATGTTTGATGAAGAAAATCTTTGCAAAACTTTAACAAAGAGTGGTTTTTCTAAAGCTACGTTGCGTAGCTTTGATTCTACGATGGACCTAAAAGACAGAGATATTGAGTCAATCTACGCTGTAGCGATCAAATAGAGAATGCTTCCAAAGAAATGAAAGTTAACCACAGATGATAAACAAAGGTTGAAGAAGTTAAAGAATATGGCTTTACTTCTTTGAAGTGGGAAAACCGTGCAAAACGTCAGTTACAAGGTTGATTGATAGAAGATGAGCATGAGCAATCTAAGTGTTAGCATTAGAAAATATTGTTGATTGAGATTGCTAATATTTTAGATAATAGTCCATATGGAAAATATTTAAAATTTGTTGCAGCTTAGAAGATAGATCTAATGTGCTTAAAAAAATAATCGCTTTAAGAAAGCAATCTAATTTTCGTAAATATTTTGCTAATACATCTTGGATTTTGGGTGAGCGAATTTCACGAATGGGAGTATCACTCTTTGTCGGCATTTATGTAGCTCGTTATTTAGGACCGGAGCGTTTTGGTTTGTTGAGTTATGCTAGCAGTTTTGTTGGAATATTTGTAGCGTTAGCAACCTTAGGATTGGATGAAGTAGTGGTACGTGAACTTGTAAAAACTCCAGAGCAACGAGAAAGAATACTAGGGACCTCTTTTTTGTTGAAATTGGTTGGCACTTTGCTGATGTGGGCAGCTATTCTTGTCGCGATACCATTTACTGAAAATGATTCCCAAACAAATATCCTAATTATAATCATTGCTTTCGGAGTTTTATTTCAAGCATTCAATGTTATTGATCTTAGCTTTCAAGCAGATGTCAAATCAAAGTATGTTGTTCATGCACAGTTTGTACAGCTAATTATTTCATCCATTGTAAAAATAATTTTGGTTTTCAACGAAGCACCATTGATTTGGTTTGCATCAGTTTTTTTCTTGGATGCAATAGTTTTAGCTTTGGGGCTTGTTTTTACCTATCTGCATAATTCTAATAAAATATTTAGTTGGAAGTGGTCTTACGAAACGTCAAAAAATCTATTACATGATAGTTGGCCTTTAATTTTTGCAGGTATTGTTGTATCAGTTTATATGAAAATCGACCAACTAATGATCAAAGAAATGCTTGGAGCAAAAGAAGTTGGTTTATATGCTGCCGCTGTTAAGTTGAGTGAAGCATGGTATTTTATTCCTATGGCAATAGCATCATCTCTTTATCCTGCGATTATAAATGCAAGGATTTTTCAGAAAGAAGTTTACTACCAAAAAATACAAAATCTATTTGATTTAATGGTGTGGATTGCAGTATCAATTGCGTTGCCAACCACTTTCTTATCAACTTTGATTGTTGAATTTCTTTATGGGAAAGAGTATCTGGGCTCTTCTAGTGTTTTAATTATCCATATATGGACAGGAGTATTTGTCTTTTTGGGAGTAGCTAGTAGTAAATATTTATTAGCTGAAAATTTCATAAAAAAAACTTTTTACAGAACTTTTATTGGTGCTTTATTAAATATAATAATGAATTATTATCTAATTAGAATAATAGGTATTGAAGGTGCTGCTATTTCAACATTATTTTCGCATTTCTTTGCTGCATATTTATATGATTTTTTTGATAAGGACCTGCGAAACATGTTTATATTTAAAACAAAGTCATTATTCTTCTATAGACTATATGCTAAATAAAATACTTGTATTTATTGTTATCCATTATAAATTATTTAAACTCATTTTTAGAGCAACAAAGAAAGGATATCTACGTGAAATCGGCTGGATTGATTCTTATAAAACTCAAGCTCCAGTCAATAAAAAATTGGAACCAATTCCATGGGTTACATATTCTTTTATATCTTACATAGAAAATCGTTTAAATAAAAGCATGAGTATTTTTGAATATGGATCAGGGAACTCAACTTTCTATTATGCAGATAAAGTTAATCGCGTTATATCTGTTGAACATGATAAAAAATGGCATGAAAAGCTTATAGAAAATATTCCAGAGAATGTGAAATTAATACATTGTGAACTTAAATATGGAGGGGATTATTGTAAAAGTGTCGTTTCGACTGATAGTAAATATTCAATGATAATTGTAGATGGTCGTGATCGTGTAAACTGTATTCTCAATTCAACATCGTCTCTCTCCAAAGATGGGGTTTTAATTTTAGATGATTCTGAAAGAGAAGAATATCAAAATGGTGTTATCCATTTAAAACAACTTGGGTACAATGAATTAGACTTTTGGGGTATTGCGCCAAGCATATTTTATAATAAATGTACTTCTATTTTTTATAAAGACAATAACTGCTTAGGGATATAGTAAAATGAATGTATTGGCGCCAATTGTAGTATTTACTTATAACCGTCCTGAACATACACAACGCACTCTTGATGCTTTACTACAAAATCCGCTTGCTAATGAATCTGACATTATCATCTATTCGGATTCTGCTAGGACAGCAAACCACAATAAAGCCGTAGACGAAGTACGAAGTTACCTAT
>CAJJDL010000305.1 GCA_905182935.1 uncultured Nitrospinaceae bacterium
TTTAAAAAGGTTGTTAAAGCTACTGATAAAGCGCTAATTTTTTTCAACTTTAATTGTTATGTGTTTTTATTATTCGAGAGAATTAATTGGTTTAATTCAGCCCATCCTTTTTTAAACAACTCAACTAGTTTGCTCCCAGTATTTTCAACAAAGTCGAGATAAGCTTGTACTTCTTTACTTCTTATGGAAGAAATTTTATGGGTTTGTTTTTTTTGAATGGATGGCACTGTTTTGATGGGCAATGAAGGAGCTAATAGGTTTTCGATTTCTGGAAGAGATTTATTTTCTATGGTTTGATTTGTTTCTTTGGTTTGTTTTTTTTCAGGCGCAGTCTTATCAGTTGGATTAATTTTAATAGGCAATAAGGGTGTTAAGAAATTTTTAGATTTTGGAAAGTTAATTTTTTTATTAGTTTGATTTATTGAATCAGGTTTTTTATCAAAGGAACTATCAGTAGGTTGCTGGTTTTGATTTATAATTTTGCCTGGTAATAATGGGATGTTGTTTTGTTTGAATTTAGATTTAAGAGGTTGTATTTCTTGTTGTAAAAAGCCAACTTTTTTATCTTTATTTGCGGTTAAATTTTCAGGTGACCCAATGAGTTCAGTTTGACTAATAGTTGATTCAATTGGTTCAATGAGTAATTTTTTCGATTTAATATCAAGAGAGCTAGTTGTGTTAGCGAATTCAGGGAATATTTTTCTTACATCCCAAGGCAAGTTTTCAAAAATATCGAGTTTATTTTCATGAAAGTAAAAATAGGTACCTACTGATAATATAGGTAATAGAATCAGAATAAAAAGCCACCCTTTTCCACTTGTGGATTCGCCTTTTCCCTCTAAGCTATCATTAATGGAATTATCATTTTCAGATTCCTTTTCATGTTTGGATTCAGAAATATTTTGTTCAAAGGGAGCCGCGTGGTCTTCGGTGGGGAAATTTTCCGCGGATTTTTGGGTTGGCAATTCGGGGTTTAAATTTTCTTGACCTTTTTTCATTCTTGGCGGTTATCTAATATTCTCCAATGTTTTTGATCATTGGATGATTTTATTGATGGAATATTCTACGATATCTTCAACGCCAATTGTTTTTAAATCCGGTGCTATTTCACGGACTAATCTTTCTTCTAATACTACAGTGAGATCTACCCAGTTAGGGTCGGTTAATTCGGCAATGGTCGGTTTTTTACCTTCTGGAAGAATTTTCACAACTTCTTGAAGTTTATTTTTAGGTACATTCATCATTAGACAAACTTGTCCATTTGCGGCCATTGCGCTTTTAAGCATGAGTACCAGCCTATCAACCTTTTGTTTTTTCCAAGAATCATTGGATGCTTCTTTATTCATTATAAATTTGGTATTTGATTCCATGAGAGTTTCAACAATTCTCAGGTTATTAGCCTTTAGAGAGCTACCAGTTTCTGTGATTTCAACAATCGCATCAACAAGTTTAGGTGGTTTAACTTCAGTGGCTCCCCAGGAAAACTCAACGTCTGCTGTCACGCCGTGCTTTTTAAGATAATCGACAGTCATGTTGACAGCCTCAGTGGCTATGCGTTTACCTTGCAAATCTTTTATAGATTGAATAGGTGATTCATTAGGAACAGCAAGTACCCATCGTACTGGTCTTGATGAAGTCTTAGAATAAACTAGGTCTGCAATTTCGACAACATCAGCACGATTTTCTTGGATCCAATCTTTTCCAGTTAGACCAGCGTCTATAACACCATTTTCAACATAACGTGCAATCTCTTGCGCACGAATCAGCATACATTCGATTTCATCGTCATCAATAGATGGGAAATAAGATCTGCTTTTTATTTTTATGTTATAGCCAGCCTTAGCAAATAGTGTGACTGTAGCGTCTTCAAGGCTTCCTTTTGGGATGCCAAGTTTTAATATGTTACTACTCATAGATTAATTTTTTAATTAAGGGGAATAAAAATAAATTTAGTAATCAATTTGTACAAATCTTATTTAAGATTTTTTATAAACTTTTTCAGGGTCAAATATTTTTTCATCAATAATTTTGACATCACCATTAATTTTCCGGAAAAAGCAACTAACGTATCCTTTATGACAGGCAGCCTTACCAACTTGTTCGACTTTAAGAAGGACGGTGTCGTCATCACAATCTACAAAAACCTCTTTTACTATTTGAACGTTACCGCTTTCTTCACCCTTCATCCACTGTTTATCTCTAGATCGACTGTAAAACCAAGCTTTTCCTGTTTCTAGTGTCTTAGCCCATGCGATCTCATTCATATATGCTAGCATGAGAACTTTTCCAGATTTAGCGTCCTGTATAATAGCGGGAACAAGGCCGCCCATTTTTTCAAAATCTAGTTTCATTGTAAAACCTCTATGATCAAACTAGGAAATGTAAAATATTATTGATTTTGTGTCAACCTTATAATAGCCTGTATAATAAAAATATAGCCGCATTTATAGTTATAACCGCACTATTTTTCGTTCTTTAGATTATTCATAAAGACCGATGAAAGGTGCGGTGTCACCAATTAGATAAAGAGGTCATTATGCCGTCAATTTCACATTTTCAGATATATAAACCAGCTGAGCCCTGCAGTTTGACTGGGGAAAACTTGAAGGAAACGATGGATAAAATTGTTTCAGAGCGTTTGTCTTCCAATGGTAGGGATTTTGATCTCAAAGGTTACTGCGTCGGAAACAATGGGATGACATTATTTTCAAAGGATGATCGTCTGTCTAATATCAAACGATTAAACCTAGGGGGAAATAGAATTGGCAATGAAGGCGCTAAACTCTTGGCTGAGTCACCTATATTTTCCAAATTACAGTGGCTGGAATTAGGTGGAAATGATTTGGGTCCTGAAGGTATACGAGCAATTGCTCGCTCAACAACTCTGAAGAAATTAAAAACACTTAACGTTTATCGGAATTTGATTAAAGATGAAGGTGCTAAGTTTTTTGCTAAAGAAAACTGTTTAAGCCAATTAGAGGAATTAGATTTTGCTCAAAATGAAATTGGGGATGCAGGCCTTATGGCACTTGCTGTATCGAAGGCATTCCCTAGCTTGGTCGCATTTTATATGGATAATAATTTTGCTTCTGCAGAAGCTAAGGAAGATGCTAAGGGTTGCCCCAACTTTCTTAAACTAGACTCATTAAATCTATAGATTAGATTAATATTTTTAAAAATTATGGAATTCCCGGAAGATTTTAAAAACAAAAATTATGAGAAAGGGTCATTACTCATTGCGAATCCAGTTTTGCCCGATCCAAATTTTTCACGCACCGTGATATTGTTGTGCGATCATGATGAGCAGGGTTCTTTTGGATTGGTTATTAATCGATCGACTCAGTTAAAAGCGCCAGATTTGTTTTTAAATATTAATATTCTTAAATCTTATAATGAAAAAATCTATTTAGGCGGGCCTGTTTCCCAGTCTATGGTATTTTTTCTTTGCCGGTCGCCCTCGGCTGCTGGCAAACTAGATGAAATATGCTCTGGCGTTTACCTTGGCAGTAATTTAGAAACGCTTAAATTACTTTACTCTAGCTTAGAAAACCCAGAACAAGATATTCGTTTTTATCTAGGCTACTCGGGATGGTCAGGTGGTCAATTGGCTGAAGAAATGGAGCAAAATAGCTGGCTCGTTCAAAAAGCTAATGAGCAGTTTATTTTTCTTGATTCGGAAAGTTTGATTTGGCCTCAAGCGGTTAATTCATTAGGGGAAAAATATCAGTATTTAACGAAAGCTCCAGTTAATCCACAATGGAATTAATATTGAGAAAATACATCACTTTCTTCAATAGCCTACGGACTCCCCATTTTATTTTATAATGACGCGATTACATACACTTCCTCCAACTGAGCAGATATACCGGTCGCATGTTCCTCCTCAATACGATGGATTCTC
>CAJJDL010000306.1 GCA_905182935.1 uncultured Nitrospinaceae bacterium
GAGGCGGCACGTATTGCGATGACCCGTTATGTAAAACGCGGTGGAAAGATATGGATGCGAATTTTTCCTGATAAGCCTATTTCTAAAAAACCAGCTGAGACTAGAATGGGAAAAGGTAAGGGTGGTCCAGAGTACTGGGTTGCTGTTGTTAAGCAAGGTCGGATGCTTTATGAGATGGCGGGGGTCACTGAAGAAATTGCTAAAGAAGCATTTCGCTTAGCTCAACATAAGCTGCCGATCGCGACTCGATTTGTAGTTAAGGATAATTGAGATAATTTTTTAGGGTTCGGGGGAATTTATGAAAGTACAGGAAACTCGAGAGCTTACTGAAAAGGAGCGACTGGAAAAAATAGCAGATCTTGGTCAGGAGTATTTTAATCTTAAGTTTCAATTGGCAACCGGAAAAATTGAGAACCCAGGTAGACTTAAATTTATTCGTAGAGACATTGCAAGGCTTAAAACAATTGTTAAAGAGGCTGAATTGGCGGGGTCTATGAAAGAAGTGGTGGATAAGGCTTAATCGTATTCTCTTATTTGAGTAGTTTTGGTTAATTGAGGAGTTTCATGAGTAATCAGGCAAATACAAAGACTATGACGGGTAAAGTCGTCAGTAATAAAATGAATAAGACAGTTGTTATTAAAGTGGAGCGTAGGTTTGCGCATCCAGTATTTAAGAAGGTTGTAAAGACAACCAAGAAGTATAAGGTGCATGATGAAAAAAATGAATGTTTGGAGGGAGATATTATTCGCATTCAGGAGACTAGGCCGCTTAGTAAGGAGAAACGTTGGCGTTTGTTAGATATTGTTACTAAGGCTAAATTAGCGAAGAAAGAAAAGGTTGGGCAGTCATGATTCAATTAAGAACAGTATTAGATGTGGCAGATAACTCTGGGGCTAAAAAAATTCAGTGTATAAAGGTATTGGGTGGTTCAGGTAGAAGATATGCGCGTATCGGCGATATAATTGTAGTTGCTGTTAGGGAAACGGATCCAAAAAGTGCTGTAAAAAAAGGTGAGGTAAGAAAAGCAGTGGTGGTGCGAACGAAGAAAGAAATACGCCGGCCGAATGGTAGTTATATTAAGTTTGATGTTAATTCAGCCGTGTTGATAAATGATAATCGCGAGCCATTAGGAACTCGAATTTTTGGGCCTGTAGCTCGAGAGTTACGTGCGAGAAAATTCATGAGAATTCTTTCCCTTGCACCAGAGGTATTGTGATGGCTATTGCTTTTAAAAAAAATTATCTAAAAAAAGATGACATTGTTGAGGTTGTGACTGGTAAGGAGCGTGGTAAAAAGGGAAAGATTTTAGCTTTTTTCCCTGAGTCGGGACGGATAACCGTTGAAAAAATGAATATGCTTAAAAAGCATACTAAGTCGGACGGAAAAACTCGTCAGGCAGGAATTGTGGAGAAAGAGGGAACTCTACACGCATCGAATGTAATGCTAGTTTGTGACAAGTGTGGAAAAGGAGTTCGTGTAAAACGGAAAAAATTGGAAGATGGTAAGCGAGTTCGTGTTTGTAGAAAATGTGAAGAGGTTATAGATAGAGTCTAATATGTCAAATTTTAAAAAACTATATAATGAAAAGCTAAAAGGTCAAATCCAGAAGGAATTAGGGTTTGAGAACGTAATGCAAGTTCCACGTTTGGATAAGATCGTTCTTAACGTCGGCCTTGGAGAGGCATTACAAAATGGGAAGTTAATTGAGTCTAGTGTTGAGCAGTTACGGGTGATAACTGGGCAAATGCCAGTCGTTACTAAGGCTAAAAAATCTATTGCGAATTTTAAATTGAGAGAGGGTGTGCCAATTGGGGTGATGGTCACATTGCGGGGAAATCGGATGTATCAATTTTTTGAGCGTTTGGTTAGTTTTGCCCTCCCTCGGGAACGAGATTTTAAGGGGTTGTCAAAAAAATCGTTTGATGGTCGAGGTAACTATTCAATAGGTTTAAAGGAGCAGTTGATATTTCCTGAAATTGAATATGACAAAATCGAGAAAATTCAGGGGATGAATATAACAATTTGTACAACTGCGAGAACAGATGAAGAAGGTCGATGCCTGCTTACGCAAATGGGTTTACCATTACGTAAATAATTTGTGTAGCGGTACTTATTTAATAGAGAGTTTTTAAGTGGGAAGGTTTTATGGCAAAAAAAGCGCTGATTGCTAAGGCACAAAGAAAACCAAAATTTCAAGTTAGAGGTTACAGTCGCTGTGGGTTGTGCGGTCGTCCGCGGGCTTTTCTGCGTCAGTTCGGTATGTGTCGAATATGTTTCCGGGAAAAAGCTTTGTTAGGTGAAATTCCCGGAGTTACTAAATCCAGCTGGTAGCCAGTTGGTTTAAGATTAGGAGTGTATTTTTATTATGATGACAGACCCGATAGCCGATTTATTTACGCGTGTACGGAATGGACATATGGTTCAGCATAGTGCTGTTCAAATGCCAAACTCTAAGATGAAGGTTCGAATTGCTGAGATATTAAAAGAAGAGGGTTTTATTGAGAACTTTCGAGTTCATAAAGATAATAAGCAGGGTGTTCTTAAGTTATATTTGAAATATCATAATGGTGGTTCCGCTATCAGGGGTATACAGAGAATAAGTAAACCAGGACAAAGAGCGTATGTTTCATCGCGCAGTATTCCAAGGGTTCTTAATGGGTTAGGGATTGCGATAATAACTACCTCTTCGGGCGTTATGACTGATCAGCACTGTAGAGAAAAAGGTGTTGGAGGTGAGGTGCTGGGTCATGTTTGGTAACTGTGGTCACATTGATAATTATGGAAGGATGCTATGTCAAGGGTAGGTAGAAAACCAATTTCAGTTCCGGCGGGAGTTGACTGTAAATTGGACGGAGTTGAATTAAAAGTTAAGGGCCCTAAGGGGCAGCTTGAAAGAAAACTTCATCCAAATATGCAGGTCGTAATCGAGGGTAACTTAATAACAGTGACCCGACCTACAGATGGTAGGATAGATCGTTCGCTACATGGATTAACTAGAACTTTAGTTAGTAATATGGTAATTGGGGTGACTGAGGGATTTTCGAAAACTCTAAATATTGTTGGTGTGGGTTATAAGGTAGACTTGAAGGGAAAAGCCTTGAATTTGAGTCTTGGATATTCCCACACTATTGACTATCCTGCGCCAGAAGGAATTGAATTTGACGTGGATAGCAAGAAAAATATAATTATTGTTAAGGGGAAAGATAAAGAAGTGGTTGGCCAAGTTGCAGCAGAAATTAGGAAACTAAGACCGCCAGAGCCGTATAAAGGTAAGGGAGTGATGTATGAAAATGAGAAAATCCGTAGAAAAGCAGGCAAGACTGCGACAAAAGGATAAAGTTAGGGGATATGAAAACTGCAAATAGAAAACGACTTAAAGTAAATCGAAAAATACGCGTAAAAAAACATGTTCAAAAGAACAAGGATAAGCTGCGTTTGACGGTGTTTAGAAGCGCTAAACATGTTTACGCGCAAATAGTTGATGATAGATTAGGTAAGACATTGGTGTCCGAATCCACTGTGTCAGTAGGATTTAAAGGGCAGTTGCCGAACGGTGGAAATATAAAAGCCGCTACTTTGGTTGGAAATTTAATCGGCGAGAAAGCTATTCAACAGGGTATTAAAGAAGTGTATTACGACAGAAATGGTTTTTTGTATGCTGGACGTATTAAGGCATTGGCTGATGGAGTGAGGGAAAAGGGAGTGAAGTTTTAACTTAGACTGTAGGAATTGAGTTTTGTTGAAAAATTTGGTTCCACGGCATCATGGAGATATTAATTGCGAGAGCAAAGAGAAGTTAAACAGGACTTTGTTGATAAGGTAATAAAAATTCGCCGAGTAGCAAAGGTAGTTAAGGGTGGTCGAAGATTTAGTTTTAGTGCCCTAGTGGTGGTTGGTGACCGAGAAGGTTCCATTGGCTGGGGATTGGGCAAAGCAAATGAGGTGCCGGAAGCAATCCGTAAGGGAGTCGAACGAGCCAAACGGGATATGGTGAAAGTATCGATTGAGGGTGCTACTATTCCACATGAGGTGGTAGGGGCCTATGGTGCTGGTCGTGTTCTTATGCGCCCCGCATCAAAGGGAACGGGTTTAATAGCTGGAGGACCGGTGCGAGCAGTTTTAGAAGCGGTTGGGATTAAAGATATTTTAACAAAGAGTCTACGGACTAATAATGCTCATAATGTGGTCAAAGCGACAATTGAAGGACTGGTCAATCTAAGGGGTGTTGATCACTATTCGGCAATAAGAGGAAAACAAGTAAAGGTAAATTCTTAGGTGAAATCATGATTATGAAGTTATCAGAATTGGAAGCGGCTCCAGGTAGTCGTAAGAATAGAAAAAGAGTTGGTCGTGGTATTGGATCTGGCTCGGGAAAGACTTCGGGTAGGGGGCAAAAGGGGCAGAAATCACGATCGGGTGGAAATCCACACCCTTGGTTTGAGGGAGGCCAGATGCCTCTATACAGAAGGCTACCAAAAAGAGGGTTTACTAATATTTTTAGAAAAGAGTACGAGGTGATTAACCTTGGTCAGTTAATAAAATTAAAAAATGAAGGTCCTGTCACTCCAGCAGTATTAAAATCAAAAGGAATGATACATAAAATAGATTTAGTTAAGATTTTAGGAAATGGTGAGCTGACTGAAGCTGTAACGATACATGCTCATAAATTTAGTAAATCAGCAAAAGATAAAATAGAAAAATCTGGTGGAAAGGCCATAACAATATAGATGAGTGGAGCTGCAGCGTTTGGAAATATTTTTAGAATTCCTGAGCTAAAAAAGAAAGTCTTTTTTACCTTGGCATTGCTGGTGGTTTATCGAATAGGAGCTCATATTCCTACGCCTGGTATTAACTCAGTTGCGCTAGCTGAGATTATGTCGCGTATGACAGGAACTATGATGGGTTTTTTTGATATGTTTTCTGGGGGTGCGCTTAGTCGATTGACGATTTTTGCCCTTGGCATTATGCCTTATATTAGTGCGTCAATTATAATTCAATTGATGACAATGGTTTCGCCTTATCTGGCAAGGCTTAAAAAAGAAGGAGAGCAGGGGCAGAAAAAAATCACACAATACACGCGTTACGGAACGATTGTCCTAAGTTTAGTTCAAAGTACTGGTATATCGGTGGGTTTGGAGGCAATGAGAAGCCCTACAGGAAATGCAGTCGTACTTGAGCCTGGGTGGCCTTTCCGTATAATGACAATTTTGACTTTAACCGCTGGATGCGCGTTTCTAATGTGGCTTGGTGAGCAGATCACGGAACGAGGCATTGGTAATGGAATTTCTCTAATTATATTTTCTGGTATTGTAG
>CAJJDL010000307.1 GCA_905182935.1 uncultured Nitrospinaceae bacterium
CAGATTGCACAAAAAAAAATAACTACTAAAAATTCAGCAAACTCTCAATTCTTATCGATGAACTATTCGATAGATAAAATCGATTTAATACTCAACTTCCCCTCCTACACAGCAAAAAAGACAGAAACAATAAAATCTTCGGATGGGAAAATACATACCCTACCAGGAACCGAAGTCACTATATTTGCAAAAACAAATGCTGCGAAAGAAAGAGGAAGTTTAATATTTAATGAAAAAGATACCTTGGCGATGAGCAGAGAAAATAATAATACTTTTAAGACTAGCCTCTTGGTAAAGGAAAATGGGTTCTATCAATTTCAACTTAAAGATTCGAAGAATAAAAACCACCTACTTATAAAAAAATACCCGGTTTCACTCGAAAAAGACCAAGCCCCAAATATTGTTATATTTCTAACCAACCCTAAACCAGTATATTTTCGTACCGATAAAATCAAACTATTTTATGAAGGAAAAGATGACTACGGAATAAATGCTATCGACTTAGTATATTTTGTTAATGGAGAAATAAAACGAATCCCAGTAAAAAAATTTAAAAAACACGAAAAAGAAGCAAAGAATAATTACACTTGGTCTCTCGCCCAAATGGCTATAAAACCAGGTGAAAAAGTTAGCTACTATCTTGAAGTAAAAGACAATGATAATGTTTATGGTCCGAATAAAGGACAGTCGGAAACTTACAGTTTTAGTATGTTCGACTCTAAGAAAGAAATGGAAGACCTCATTGTACTGCAGGAAGAACTAACAGACAAAATGGTCTCTCTTCTTGCAACAGGACTAGTAAAAGAAAAATCATTAAAGAACAACCCAAATGATCTCATTGCCTGGAAAAAGTTATTCTCTAATAGCGTTGACGAATTAATATCAATAGTAACTCTTGCTCAGAAAATTGCAGACAGAGGCAAAGAAGTCGAACAGTTCCCGCAACACTATTTAAATTTTCTTAAAAATATTACAACTGGATTATCGAAGATACGCAAAAGCCAAATCGATGCTCTTAGTGAAATACACGATAAAATAAACAAGCCAACTCAAGCAAACTATAAAACCAGCACTTCATATAGTTCTAGTATTAACGAGATGACCTCACACCTCGAAAAAGATATTTTGCTTATGGTTAAAATAAACAATAAACAAAAATTAAAGAGCATTGCAAAACTAGAACAAGAACTTAATGACCTCACTCAAACACTGCGCGATGATTTTGAAAACATTAAAAATTCAAAATCATCAAAGACTTCAGATGAGTTGAAAAATAAAATTAATAAAATTCAACAAACAATGCAAAAAATAATGAGCCAATTGGCCAATCAAACAAAGTCGATTTCAGACGAGTTTTTAAACCCAAATTCGCTCAAGCAACTAAGAACAGATAAACTCTCTCAATCATTAAAAAAAATGCAAAGCATGGTTGACAAAGGCCTGTTTAAAGAAGCTTTAGAAGAGCTAAAAAAAATAGAAGAGGCACTTCAACATTTATCAAACCAGATAAAGCGCGCCGACTCAGAAACCGAAAGTTTTATGGACACTGAATCACTAAATAAACTTAATCAAGGTAGCAAAAAGATAGATCAACTAAAAATGAAGCAAAACAATATCCTTAAAGAAACAGCTCAGTTAAATAACACTCTCAGACAACAGCAAACAAACAAAGTCGATAACCAGCTAAATAAATTATTTAGTAACCTGTTAAATGATGTGAATTCGATAACAACTGTTTTAAAAAAGAACGAACGGTATCTCGAAGCAAACGTAGCAATGAAACAACTCCAAAACCTAATAAACAAAGAAAAAAAAATAAACCAAAAAATAAAAGAATTAAACGAAGCCACCGTTAATTCAGTCGATTCAGAGAAACTCGACCATAATTTCGACAAACTTAAAGAAGTTCGTAAGAACCATTCTCAATTGATTGAGGATAAGGATTCTCTTCGTGTCAATGAATTTCAGCGTTTCAAGGAAGCCTTACCACAGATACTTAAAAAATATCAATCCCTTAATAAGTTTGCAAAGTTAGAGGACCTTGAAGAATTTTCTACTCTCTTCCAAAAGGTATATCCAGAAGCATTAAGATGGCAATATAGAATCCGTTCAGCGCCCAATCACAGAGAAGAACTATCCAGCAGACTAGAAGACGACCTAATGCAAACTACGCGTATAAACAATGAGATATCAAAAAAAATTGGGTCATTGATGCGTTCAATCAAAAATAACTACAACTCTTCTATCACTATGGATCAGAAAATAAAATTAAAAAACCTAGGGAAACAGGAAAAACAGATCCAACAAGAAGCAAAAGAACTTTCTCAGCAATTTAATCAGTTAAGCGAGCAAAACCCGACGCTGACGCCAGAACTTTCACGACAGATGAAACAAGCAGGACGCAATATGAAGACCGCAGAAAAAAACCTTCGAAACCAAAATATTCCAGAAAGTATTGAGTCGGAAAACCTGGCCCTCAAGTCTCTAAATAAAACTCAGGATTTATTAAACCAGATTAAAGAATCGAATGGGAAAATGGGTAAACCCCAAAAACAATCTTCTGGGAAACGTGGCTCTGGTAATAGTCCAGATTCTCGACGGGGAGGAGCATCAACAAGAATGCAAAAAGAAAGTGTAGCATTGCCTGAAGAGGATCAATACAAAGCTCCTAAAGAATTTCGCGAAGAAATACTGAATGCAATGAAAAAAGGAACTCCCAAAGTTTATGAACGTATGGTCATCGAATACTACAAGAATTTAGTGAAATGAAATCTATCTACGCGGTTACGTATTTTTACTTAACTGGATTATTACTAATCCTTCCAAATTTTACCTATGCGTTTGAAACGACCCCTAAAGAAGTACTCGAAGGGCACAAGCTAATTGATGATTGGAACATTGAGAAAGCAGAGTTTTTCTCCAACAACCTTCTTGGGAAATACCCTAAATCAGGAGATGCTCATTTCCTAAAAGCTCGAGTAGAATTTCTAAAAGGAAATCATGCGCACGCCGTGAAAATTCTAAAGCAAGTAGCAGACAACCACTCCGAAGTGCGGACATTTAAAAAACTGGTTTACACCACACACGAAGAAACAAAACTATTCATAACTAGAGAATCAAAACACTTTATTTACAGGTTTAAAAAAGGCCCTGATGAAATACTTGTTCACTACGCAGCAAAAGTCTTAGAAAAATCTTATGAGGTTCTGGGCAATCTTTTTGACTACTACCCAAAAAAAAAGGTGTTAATTGAATTCTATCCAAATAAAGAATCTTTTTCCAAAATTTCTCCATTAACCCTAAAAGATATTACTACATCCGGAACCGTAGCTCTTTGCAAGTATAACCGAATCATGATGATTTCTCCTGGTTCCTTGATCCGTGGATACAACTGGATGGACACCCTGAGCCATGAATACATACATTATATTATCTCAAAAAAAAGTCACAATAATTTACCTTTATGGATGCATGAAGGAATTGCGAAATATTTTGAGGCTCGATGGCGCAACGAAAAATTATACTTAACACCAATTATGGAAACGATGCTTGCAAGTGGGTTAAAAAAAAATTACCTAATAAAATTGAATGACATGATGCCTTCATTGGCAAAATTAAAAACAGCAGAAGATGTTCAACTTGCTTATGCAGAAGTTTCCTCAATGATTGAATACCTTACTCAAACTTATGGGGATGAGATGATTCCAAATCTCCTTAATAAACTGGCTAAAAATTATCCCTTCGACCTTACAATTACAAGTATACTAGGCACAAATCTAAATATTTTTCAGGACAACTGGGAAAAATTTGTAAGAGAAAAGAATCTACAAACTATTCCTAGGCTTAAGGCACCAGGAGTCCAATTTAAGATGGACCAGTCAACTAATGAGCCACAAAAAAAATACATTGATATTGAAAATAAAAAAAGTAGAGACCATGTTCTTTTGGGAGATATCTTAAAATCAAAAGAATTTTATAAAGCGGCAATCATCGAATACCAACGTGCAATGAGTGAATACCAAGGATTTTCTCCCATATTCATTAATAAGCTGGCTAAAACCCATTTCATTACCAAAGAATTTAATAAAGCTGAAACCATATTAAAGAAGAGTCTAAATTATTATCCTATGTTTCACTCTACCCTCGTAAGCATGGGTGAATTATATTTTAATACTGGTAACATAGAAAAATCTCGAGACTTTTATGAGCGGGCTATTCAGATCAACCCTTTTAACCCTTATGTCCATACACGACTGATAACTATTTATAAAAAGCTAGAGAATAAAAAAGAAGAAGAATTACAAAAAAAATTATTTAAATATATCGATCGGTAATCAAACTATTAAGAGAGTCCCGAATGACTAAAAGTTTAGAATTGGCACAAGAGTTAGTTAACTCAAAAAAAAGAATAGTAAACGAGGTTCGTAAGGTAATTGTAGGACAGGACGAGGTGCTAGAAAATTTATTGATCGCACTTTTTTGCAATGGACATTGTCTTTTCGTTGGAGTACCTGGTTTAGCAAAGACTTTACTAGTCAAAACACTAGCAAAAGTACTTAATCTCAATTTTAGCAGAATTCAATTCACTCCTGACTTAATGCCCTCAGACATTACCGGTACAGACATACTTTACGAAGATAAAACTACCAATAATAGAGAGTTTCGTTTTATAAAGGGTCCCATTTTTTCTAATGTCATCCTAGCCGATGAAATAAACCGAACTCCACCAAAAACACAGGCTGCTCTGTTGCAGGCAATGCAGGAGCGACAGGTAACTGTTGGCGGAAACACCTATGAATTAGAACAACCTTTCTTAGTTTTTGCCACGCAAAACCCAATTGAACACGAAGGTACCTATCCTTTACCAGAAGCGCAGCTGGACCGTTTCATGTTTATAATAAACGTTGACTACCCTACCCTAAAGCAGGAGGTAGAGATCGCATTGACTACCACTTCGGGCATAAACTCAAAGATGGATATAGTTTTAAATGCGGCGCAAATTCAGGAGTTCCAGAAACTAATACCAAGTGTTCCTGTTTCCCAACATGTCGCTGAATTTGCAGTAAGATTAGTTCAAAGTTCTCGTCCAAATAAGAATGGAACTTCACTAGATTTTATAAATGAATCGGTTGACTGGGGAGCCGGGCCACGTGCATCTCAGCACCTCCTAATGGGAGCAAAAGCATGCGCCCTCATGGATAACCGCGTGACGGCAACTATCGAAGATGTTAAACGTGTAACACGACAGGTGCTTGAACATAGAATTATACTAAATTTCAAAGCCGAGGCAGAAAACATTACTACAACTGATATTATCGAAAAACTTTTAAAGTCAGTAAAAATATAAAACTAATTAAGATTTTTATAC